>CAYLSS010000205.1:0-6824 GCA_964385765.1 uncultured Solibacteraceae bacterium | reverse complement strand
CCATCCCGAACCCGGACGAGCGCCAGATGGTGCAGACGGGAGACTTTAGCGGCCTGAGCGCGACCATCTTCGATCCGTTCAACGTGATCGACGGACAGCGCCAGCCGTTCGCCGGTAATCGGATACCTGCTGATCGGCTCGACCAGCCCGCCGTTACGCTGATGAGCATGGTTCCCGATCCGAACCTGGGCGCCAACCAGTTCCGCGTCAACCCCAAGCTGTCGCAGCGCACTGACCAGTTCGATATCCGTATCGACTACAACCTTGGCGCCGACGACCGGCTGTTCGCCAAGTACAGTTACGACAACACGGATCTCGATACGCCGGGCACGATTCCCGCACCGGCCAATCCGCCCATCGAGATCGGACCATGGCTCTCCTCGCAGGGCGGCGCCAACAGCGGCACCATCACTCCGCTGAAGAACCAGTCATTCACGCTCGGCTACACCAATCCGCTCAATCCGAGCACGATCTTCGAGAGCCATTTCGGCATTGTGCGCTGGGATCAGCAGATCACGCCGCACGCCGCCGCCCAGGAATTGAATTCCGCGGATCAACTCGGCGTACCCGGAGTGAACGTTAACGAAAAGGCGTTTGGACTTCCCGCTTTTGACATTGCAGGAGGATTCAATACCATCGGTCACGGCAATACGTTTCCGGAAGATTCGAAGACGACCACCTATCAGATTGATGGCAATCTGACCACCATTCGCGGCAACCACACCCTGAAGCTCGGCGCCCAATTCATGCGCCACTGGTTTGATGGCTTCTCGGCGTTCCCGGTCCGCGGCACGTTCAGCTACAACGGGCAGTTCACCCGCCAGGTCGGCGCCGGCGGCGCGCAGACGGCGTTGGCCGATTTCGCGCTGGGCGCCTTCTCGGGCCTGTCCCGCAACATTCTCACCGGTGCGGGCTTCCGCATGCGCTTCTGGCAATTCAACTGGTTCGTGGAAGACACCTGGCGCGTTACCAACCGCTTCACCCTCAATTTCGGCGTGCGCCATGAGATCCAGGCTCCGCCGTGGGACGCCGATGACGAGTGGGCCAACTTTGACCTCGAGAACCCGCGACTCGTATTGCCGAACCAGGAAGGCTTCGACCGGTCCCTTCGTTCGCTGGATACCGACAATTTCGGACCGCGGGTGGGTCTCAGCTACCGCGTCACGGATTCCACCGTCTTCCGTTCCGGCTTCGGCGTCAGCTACGTCGAGCCCGGCCAGGGCGGTGGCCAGCTTTACAAGAACCAGCCGTTCTTCTTCGGCCAGACGATCACCACAGACCAGAACGGCGTGCCCGAGCAGTTGACCTCGGGTGGGATTCCGGCTCCCGTGCCGCCAGACATCAGCGATCCGCGTACCATCCAAGGCAACATCCAGGCCTGGGACATGGGGCTGGAACTGGCGGAGATGCTTTCGTGGAGCGGCGGCATTCAGCACGAACTGGGGTTCGACACCGTGCTCGACGTAGCCTATGTCGGCACGAAGGGCAACCGCCTGATCCGCCAGTACAACCTGAACCAGTCCGTGCCGGGCCCCGGTCCGCAGGGGCCCCGGCGCGTGTTTTTCGACGACCTGCCGCAGGTCGTGAATATCCAATACCGCACCAACGCCTTTAACAGCTCGTACCATTCGCTGCAGACCAAGATGCGGAAGCGTTACTCGGACGGGCTGACGGTCCAACTCGCTTACACCTACTCGAAGTACCTTTCGAACACCGCTAACATCAACGGCGGCGGCAACGGACCTCCGCAGGACTTCCGCTGCTTCGCCTGCGAGTGGGGGCCGGCGCCTGACGACGTTCGCCACCGCGTGATTCTCAATCACTTCTATGAACTGCCGTTCGGCACGGACCGTAGATATGTAAGCAGCGGTCTCCTGGCCCACATCATCGGCAATTGGGACATCAGCGGCATCTGGAGCATGCAGGCCGGCGGGCACTTCACGCCGCAGATGGCCTCCAGCACCTCCAACTCCGCCGGCGGAGCGGCGCAGCGGCCGAACCTGGTGGGCGATCCCGTACTACCAACGGGCGAGCGTACCATTGACCGCTGGTTCGACACCCGGCTCGACGTAGCCGGCGCGCCGTTCGCCACCCCGGCTCAGTTTGCTTTCGGCAACCAGGGCCGCGGCATCCTCGACGGTCCGGGCCTGTTCAACGTGGATTTGGGCGTCCACCGCAACTTCCCCATCGGAGATCGGTTCAACATCAATTTCCGCTGGGAAATGTTCAACGCCTTCAACCGGGCCAACTTCAACAACCCGAACGCCTCTCTGGGCGGTAACAACGTCGGCCGCGTGCTCGGCACCGGCCCGGCTCGGGTGATGCAGTTCGCCCTGAAACTGGAGTTCTAGGCTGGTTTCGCAGGCGGAGCCCCGCGCATTGCAACGGGGCTTCCGCCTGCGGCTCAACTTGAACGAATCACGGGCAGGACAACGAAGAACGTAGCACCTTGGCCGGGTCCGCTCTCCACCCGGATGCGACCGCCATGGCCGGCAACAATCCGGCTGGCGATCGCCAACCCAAGGCCTACGCCTTTTTCCCCATGCGGCCCACTCTTGGCCTTCTTGAACGGCTCGAAGATCTGTTCCTTGTCTTCGTCATCGATCCCGGGACCTTGGTCACTGACGGCGATGACGACGTTATCGCCATCTTCCCGCACCGTCGCTTCGACCACCGAATGCGGAGGGGAAAACTTGACGGCGTTACCGACCAGGTTGTTCAAGACCTGTTCGAGCTTCACGGGATCCACAAAAACCGGAGGGATCCTCGCGCCTGCCCTGAAGCGCACTCGGATTCCCTTCTTCTCCGCCAGCACGGCATGGAACGAGACGCTGCGCTTGATGAGAGCCGGAAGGTCGGTGGGCTCCCGTTTCAACTGCAAGCTGCCTGATTCGATCGCCGAGATGTCGAGCAGATCTTCCACCATGCGCAGCAGAAAGTCGCTCGAGGAACGGATCATTTCGAGAAACTCCCTCTCCTCCGGAGTGAGCCGCGACGCAGCCTCCTCCTCGAGAAACTCGCTGCAGGTCGTGATGGCGCCAAGCGGACCGCGCAGATCGTGAGCGACGACGCCGAGGACGTGGTTCTTTCGCTCGTTGAGCCGGGCCAGGTCGGCATTCTTGCGCGCCATCTCCCGTTGGAGATTGGCCAGTTCGTTGTTCACCCGCGTCAATTCATCAAGCCGCTGGTTCTCATGGAGGCTGACCTCCTTGGTCGCGGCTCGCAGCTTGTTGATCTGCTCGTTGCTGATGTTCCACAACTCGCTATTGATGCGCTCGAGCTCTTCACGGGAACCCGAGGCGACAATCAGCAGCTTGTTCTCGGCCATGGCGCCGGCAAAGTGCAAGGCGGAGATCTGGCCGCCGAACGGCACATTGATTTCCCACCCGGCGGCCGCCCTGTCTTTCCTCAGCCGCTCTAGAAAATTCTCCGCTTTCCGGACATCCACTGTGCCGACAAGGTCCTGGAAGGAGCCGGTACGCCGGCAGAGATTCAGATCGTCCCGAATCACCTCGCGAATGTCGCCGCGCAGCCCACAGAGCAAGGCGGTCAGGCGCTCGGCGCCCGGATCAGCCATGGTCGCCACCACTGGCCAGCAGTCGCTCGCTGGCCAAGACCGCCTCGTCGGCAGAGTGGGCATAGCCGTCCGCGCCAATCTTGCGCCAGAGATCGCGGTCACGGTTGAAGGCGCTGCCACCGACCATGATCAGCACGTCCCGGCCTTCCCTGCTCGAGCGAACCGCCTCGACCAGCGCCCGGGCGGCCGGCAGGTGGAAGGTCATCGTGACAGAGATCCCGAGCAGCCGCGCATTGCGCTCGGCCAGCATCTGCACCACGCTGCCGGCGGGGCTGTTGGCGCCCAGGTAGAAGCTGTGCCAGCCTTCCATCTCCAGGTAGTCGGCCACCATCCGGGCGCCGATTTCGTGAAGTTCCCCCGACACGCTGGTCACCACGGCGCTGACTTGCCTCTTCTCACCTCCAAAGATATGCGGATAAAGCTGGGAGATGATCAACTGCGTTGCGGCAGTGAAGAAGTGTTCTTGCGAGACGCTGATTCGATTGACCTGCCAGAGCCGCCCTACTTCCCGCAGGCACGGCTCGAAGACGTGGCGGTAGAGGTCTCGCACGGACACGCCATCGGTCACCGCATCCAGGATCAAACGGGACGCCGTTTGACGATCAGCCCGCGAAAGCGCGTCAAAGTAGGCCCCTGCCAACTCCGCGAGCGGCGCCTCCGGATCAAGGAAGTCGGGCGTCTCTTCGGGCATCGCTGGCAGCCGGTCGAGCGCCGAATCCACGTAGCGGCGGACGACCGACGACATCGGCTCCTCAAGCCGCCCGGCCACGGTGTCGCGCAGGATGCGCAGGTGCGTTTCCAGATCAGCGGCCGGAATATTTCGTTGGGCCAGCATCACCTTGGCCCAGGCGACATAGTCCTCGAAGAGCGACGGGTTGCTCCAGGTGATGGCCTCGGCCATGTGAGACAGGTGGAACTCGGCATCTTCGATGCAGTGCCGGCGTCCGGCCTCTCCAAAGCGCTCGGCCCAGTCCTGGCGGCGCTCGAATTCCGACTCTACCGTAGCTGAAGCCAGTTCGGGGCGAAGTTGAGTGATCACCTCAGCGGTGCGCTTCTCCAGATTCTCCATTCCGTCTCCTACTCGCAGACGTGCTCGAAATACCGGATTTCGGTTGCGGCCGGATCGAGCTTCAAGCCCCTCGGCATACCACGGTGGGACTCCTTATGGCGCGGGCTATGGTGCCATTTCCGAAAGCACTCCTCGTCCCGCCAATAGGTGATCAGCCAGAGTTCGTTCGGAGCGTCGACCGGACTGATGACGTCGAGTCGGACAAACCCTTCCGCCTCCTCGACCAGGTGGGGCCGGCTTCGGAACGCCTTTTTTACCTCACCGGTCATCCCGTTGGCCACGGCGAAGCGGCTGAGTGCCACAAAGCACGCAGATTGCAATGGACTACTCCAATTTATCTCGCCCTGATTCCCAGCTCGGCGCCGGATAGAGACGCTCGAGGACGGAGTTTATTTTGTTCCATTCTACGCCATCGACAAAGATCATAGAGGCGCCGTGTGCGCCAACCTCGGGCGCGGCGATCCGGTGTGGGGTTCAGAATTTCACAACCAGCGGGTTTGCCTCCACTCCGTCGACAGCCAGGGCCAGCGCCACCTCGCCGGCTCCTGCAAGCGAGCGCGGAACCGGCCCGAGACCCACAATGTCTACGCCGGGATACGCCGGTGCGGCATCGTGAACGCCGTCACGTCTAACCCGCCGAGGGTCGCCTTCAACTCCCTCTGGTGGCCGCGTATGCCGGTACCGTGGAGGAGAAGGATCAACACGTCACCCTCCTCGCCGAGATCGATCGGAACCGGCGGCTGGCTGCCCGCCGGGGCGTCAAACAGCGGTTGAAGCCGAGGTGAGCCGTCTTCTCCGATCAGGCCCGCCATCCCGGCCGGAGCGCCTCTTCCGTTCTGATTCACCGCGAACAAGCCTGGCGACGTCGGCTCGATCGGGACCGTCAATGTTGCCGCCTCTCCGGTGCGGTTCCCATGGGTGTGCGCCTTGACGAGCGCGGTACGAGGCCCGGCGCCCGTCCGCGCGGTGTTCCAGTCGAACGAGTAGGGCGGAGTCCAGTCCATGCCGAGCAGCACACCATCGGCGTAGTAGGCGCGATGCATTTTCCGGCGGCCGCGGGCCGACAGATGGATGTGCCGGAGTCTCGAGCCCAGGCGACCTTGTCTGCGCGACCCGCGGCTATCGCCACGCGGATCCGACACGCGCCGAGGACGGCGGCGGCCGGCGCAGCGATTTGCGCTGTCGCGCCTCCTCTTTCCGCGCTGCAACGCGATCAGCGTGGAGGCGCATGTCCTGTTCGGTGAAAATGAAGGCCGACCGCATTTCGCCTTCCCAGCGCTCCAGTACACCCTGGCACAACAGCGGCAACTCCTGGAGCCGAATGCCATACCGCCGGGTCAGGGCCAGGTTCGTTCGAACGGTGAATGCTCGGCGCGTCCAGTCACCCGCAATGGCCTCGAAGGCGAAGACACGGAATCCCGCGACTTCGCTGAATCCAGTGAGCACGAACTGCGTCTTTGCGGTGTGCACGAAAAAGTCTCCTTTGCAGCGGGACGAACCGTGGAGTTCCGCGGATCGCTCCCCTCGCGTCGAAGCCCCATCGAGGCTCACGGACGAAAGTTTGTCAGGTTCCCGCCACCCTGCCTGAGCGCCAACCGCCGCCTCAGCCCCTCCGGCCGATTGATTTCGACCTCGGATGCGGAGTCTCCATCGAGGGAATGGTCAGTTGCGAGTAGTTCTTCCAATGAATCCAGGCGAAGGCGATAGACGCGACACTACAAGACAGGGCCAGCAATACAGACAGGTAGCCAAATGGGCGTGACAGGATCAGGATGGCAGGACTGAGGACGACGGCCATGACCACTAACGAGGCCGTCATAGTGTAATCCGTTCCTGTGGGTTTCTGATGGGAATCGAACATGGCAACCTCCTCGGTTGTCGAGCGCCCGACCTAAGAAACACTGACAGATCGCCTGCCTTAGGTCAGATGATCCGTGTACGGAAAGGTTGCCCCGTAGTGTCATTATTATCAGTCATAGTCGCCTTGCTTGTCAAGCCGAGCACAGCCGTTAATTATTAAATATATTTACTAAATCGAGTTAGCAAAGGGACCACGCCGCGGCCATTTCGCCATTGACACAAAGGACTTCGAACGCATTGCGCCGGATTTGGCGGATATCGGATTGTGGCCCCTTGGCAGGGGCTTGTCTCCGGGCTCTGTTATGTGGGGTTTCCTTG
>CAYLSS010000204.1:0-6825 GCA_964385765.1 uncultured Solibacteraceae bacterium | reverse complement strand
CGGGGACTTATCTGCTGCCCCGCTATGGCGTGGCGCAGGGTTTCGCCACCTACGAATCCGAGTTGGCGGCCGCACCAGACGTGATCTCGCAGTCTTCCTCTCCGGAGTTGGAGAGGCTGGTGGTGGACTGGCTGGATGGATGGGACGGCGGCTCGCGCGACAAACCCTTCTTCATCTTTCTCCACATGTTCGATCCGCACGATTCCTACGTGCCCCCACCCCCGTATGACCGTTTGTTCGACCCTGATTATGACGGTCCGGTCGACGGCCACTTCTACGGCCGGAGGGACTTTAAACCGGAGGAATTCCCACCGCGCGATCTCGCGCATCTAGTGGCGCTCTACGATGGCGAGATCCGTTTCACCGACCATCACGTAGGCAACATCCTGAGTCATCTGCGCGAGATCGATCAACTCGATAACACAATTGTCCTGCTCACATCCGATCACGGCGAGGAGCTTTTCGATCATGGCCGGCTGGGACACAATCTCACGCTCTACGATGAATGCATTCGGGTTCCGTTGATTGTCCGCTATCCCGGGAAGGTTCAGCCAGGTACGGTGATCGACGACCAGGTCCGGCTCATGGACATTGCTCCGACGCTGCTGTCGCTGGCCGGTATCGACTGTCCGCCGGAGTTTGGGATGCAGAGCGAAAACGCCTTGCATCGGATGCACGACCTGAGCGCCTGGCTGGAAGGGTGGCCGCGGAGACCGCATCTTTTCGCTTTCGGCGACCTGCACGGCGACATCATGTCAGTCCGTGCGACCACGGACAAGTTGATCTCGGAGCCCGCGTTCGATTACATCCAGTTTTTCGAGTTGGCCGCCGATCCGAACGAACAGAAGAACCTTTTCTATGAACCCCACGTCAAGGACCGCGTGGAAGCGCTGGTGGCTCTCATCGAGACGCACCGCGGACCGACCGCCGGAGGAGGAGATCGAGCCGTTCCCAGCCCCGTCAGCAAGGAACAGCTCGAACAACTACGTTCACTCGGCTATGTGCAGTAGCGGGCAGACGGCGCTGCGCGCCCGAAGGCGCGCAACGAGACTCTTCAGTCGCCTGCCAGCCGTTATTAGTTTGTGATATCGAAGGTCCGGCTCAAGCCGCGAGCCGGAAGGTACACCGTGTACCACTCTTTTTGCGCCTCGCTCCCGGCGTAATTCTTCAGCGCCTGCTCACTTTCGAACTCCATCGCGAAAGCGTGTGACACTCCGGACTCCGGCCCCTGCGCTTTGATCGACCGCGTCCACACCCGGGTGATCCCGTCATAGCTTTCGCCCAGCTTCTCGACGCCGTTGAGCGCGGCGTCAATCTGTTCCTGCGAAGCGCCGTCAGCCCACTTAACGGTGACCACGTGGATCACGCTGCTGGGTTTGCTGACCGCGCCCACCAGGGCGCCCACTCCGAAAATCGCGACTGCCGTCAGGGCAACCACAAACGTCTTCCAGTTCATCAGTCTTTTCATGATTTTTTCCCTCCAGGTTTTGACAATTCACGAGGACTGTTCGGGTGTAAGTTGCGCCTCCGGGCCTGGAGCCACAGATCTTGGCCGGAGTCCCGACCACTCCTCGCACAGCACGATCGAGTTCGCCGGGTTTCGTGGCGCGTACTTCAGCGTGGCCGGACCGATCAATGAGTTTGGGTCGGCCGGCATCCACTCGCCGAGCGCGGCAATATCCTGCGATGTCTGATACTCGACGCCCATGACCGTATACGTATAATAGAGTGTTTCGTCACCAACGTCGGTGATCATTCCATCCTTCATGCGGCCGATACGGTTCAGCATCGCCCTCCGCCGGCGTTCGCGCTCTTTGGGCGTCACCCGCACCCTATAGACGATGGCCGCCGCCAGCGCCATCAGCAGACAGGCGACCAAGCTCAGCAGCAGGAGCCGTAATTCCGGAGACATTTCGGTTCGTACCCTCTATTCTGTCTGTTCCGTCATTCAGCTTGCGGCACGCACCAAAGGGTTCTCGAGGGTGCCGATGCCATCGATCAGCACCTTGACGTTGGAGCCGGGCTCCATGGGACCGACGCCTTCCGGCGTGCCGGTAGCGATCAGGTCGCCGGGTTCCAGCGTCATGAAGCTGGTGACGAACTCGATAATGGCTCCAATCCCGAAGATCATGTCGGTGATGGCGCCGTCCTGCTTCATTTCCTGACCGAGATAGGTGCGCACGCGCGTCGAGGAGAGGTCGACATCTTCCCGCCCGACGATCCAGGGGCCGACGGGACAGAATGTATCGAATCCCTTGGCGCGAGTCCACATGGGGTCGTCCCGCTGAAGATCTCGGGCGGTGACATCGTTGACGCAGGTGTAGCCGAAGATATACTTCTCGGCTTCGAGAGCGGTGACGTGCCGGGCGCGACGATGAATCACGACGCCGAGCTCGCCTTCGTAGCTGACGAGCTTGGAAACCGGGGGATAGAGAATCGAGTCGCCATGAGACAGCAGGGACGAGTTGGGCTTCAGGAAGATGATCGGCTGCTCGGGCGGCTCGTTGCCGAGTTCCTTGGCGTGATTCACATAGTTGCGTCCCACGCACACGATCTTGCTCGGCCATACCGGCGGCAAGAGGCGCACCTTCGGCAGGGGAAACGAAGGGCCTGTGTGATCCTCGCTAAAACGACCGGCGGTCTCAAAGACATTGCCCTCCACGACGACTCCATATTTGACATCTGGATGAGGGTCGGGCGTAGTCGCGGGCAATTCGGGCTTGGTCGTGAATCGAACGTATCTGGTCATCGTAATATCGTTTCTCTATGGCGCCACCTGTTCGACCGGGCGGCTGAAAGGGCTTTCATTTCCCAAGCGGTCGACGGCGGTCACGCGGTACCGATAGCTTTCTCCTGATCGTACGGCACGATCGCTGTAGGCGGGTGCGGTCACTCTTTCACCTATTCTCTTCTCCTCCGTGCGGCCCCTCTCCCGGTAGACGCGATAGAAGGCTAGATCTTCAGAGGGGACCCGATCCCAAGTCAACTCGATCGAATCCAGGCCGGCGACGGCACGCAGGTTTTCCGGCGGCGGGGGCGGGAATCGGTCGACCGGGATGATGGTCACCGGATCGCTCAATTCACTCTCGGCCACTCGCCCGCCAGCCGGCAATACCGCCTGCACTCGATACTCATAGGATGCTCCGAAAGAAGCGCCGGTGTCCACCCAGGCGGCGCCGGGCGTTTCGTTCATCATCACCACCGACTCAGCGTCCGCCAGCCGGCGGAAGATGCGATACCGCACGTTGTCGCGAGAGTCGACCGGCTCCCAGCGTAGCCCGACTCCCTCGTGCACGGCCTCGGCCCGCAAATCGGCTGGCGGGTCCAGCGGTTCGACTACTTCGAGCCTGACCACGTTCGACCAGTCCGACCAGCGGCCTGATGAACCGGCCAGCCGGAGCCCGATGACGATCTCGCGGCCAGTCCAGTCGCGCGCCGGAGTTTCCACACGAACCAGACCGGCATCCGCGGGCGGTGAAAGGTCAATGGATCGAGCGTTGGACTCCCATGTGGGTTGATGGAAGGGGAGTACGCCTTCGGCGCCGATTCTAAGATCAACTTCTTCGTAGCCCTCGATCCGTAATCCTTCGGTGGTCATCGCCGAGACCCGGAACTGGATGATCAACCGGTCACCACGCTGAACAGCCGCCAGATCATCGACCGGCACCGGAATGCGCAGCGCGGGCGGCAGCGGATCGCCGACATATCCACAACAGGCAAGCAGGACCGCCAGCGCGATAATGAGCTTCAATTGCGGCTAGTCTCCCAACGCCCGGGTCCCGCTACAGGATGTACTTGCTCAGATCCTCGTCCTGAACGATCTCGGAAAGCTGCTGGCGCACGTATTCGGCATCGATTTTGAAGTTCTTCTTGCGCAGATCGGGGCCTTCGAAAGAGATCTCCTCAATCACCTTCTCCATGATTGTGTGCAAGCGGCGGGCGCCGATGTTCTCGGCTGTCTCATTGACCCGCGCCGACATGCGAGCGATCTCCTTCAGCGCGTCTTCGGTGAACTTGAGCCGGATACCCTCGGTCTCCAGCAGCGCCTGGTACTGCTTGACCAGGGCGTTCTTGGGCTCCTTCAATATGCGGAGAAAATCCTCTTCGGTGAGCGAGGTGAGCTCGACTCGGATCGGGAAGCGCCCCTGCAGTTCCGGGATCAGATCGCTGGGTTTGGAGACATGGAACGCGCCGGCGGCGATGAACAGGACATGGTCAGTTCGAACGAAGCCGTAGCGGGTGTTGACGGTGGTTCCTTCCACGATCGGCAGGATGTCGCGTTGAACACCTTCGCGGCTGACGTCCGGCCCCTGTCCGGTCTCACGGCCGGAGATCTTGTCGATTTCGTCGAGGAAGATGATGCCACTCCGCTCCACCCGTTCGATGGCGGTCCGGGTCACCTGATCCATGTCGATCAGTTTGCTTTCTTCTTCCTGGACCAGGTATTCGAGCGCTTCGGCGACCCGCATTTTGCGCTTTCGCGTACGACCGCCGAACATTCCCGGGAGGATATCCTTGAGGCTAACGTCCATCTCCTCGGTGCCGGTGTTGGTGGTGATCTCGAACGTCGGTCCGCGGTCGCGGACATCGATCTCGACCAAGCGATCATCCAGCCGGCCCGCCCGAAGCCGGTCGCGGAGCTTTTCCCGGGTCCGGTCGGCTGATTCACTCGCTTCGGGCTGAGGCGGCATCAGGAGATCCAGGAGGCGCTCCTCGGCATTGCGTTCGGCTCGCTCGGCCACCTCTTCGAGGCGTTCCTCGCGAATCATATCGATAGCGATCTCGACGAGATCGCGGATCATCGACTCGACGTCGCGACCCACGTATCCCACCTCGGTGAACTTGCTGGCCTCGACTTTGAGGAAGGGCGAATTCGCCAACCGCGCCAGACGGCGGGCGATTTCAGTCTTGCCCACGCCGGTGGTCCCGATCATAAGGATGTTCTTCGGGATCACTTCCTCAGCCATTTCCGGCTCGAGCCGCTGGCGCCGGATCCGGTTTCGAAGTGCGATCGCGACCGCCTTTTTGGCTCCCGTCTGGCCGATCACGTACTTGTCGAGTTCGCGGACAATCTCCCGAGGAGTCAATTCATCGAGCAAGACACCAGACTCAGCAGATTGACTGGGCAAATAGATTACCATCCAATATCCATTCTTCGCACTACGCCAGATCGAGAAAGTGGATGTGCTCGTTGGTGTAGATGCAGATCTTGCTGGCGATACGCATCGCTTTTTCGGCGATCTCGCGGGCGCCCAGATCAGTATTCTCGAGCAGCGCGGTGGCCGCGGCCTTCGCGAACGCGCCTCCACTGCCGATGGCCGCCACCGCTTCGTCGGGCTCGATGACGTCGCCCGAGCCGCTGACCAGGTACATATCGGACTTGTCGGCCACCAGCAGCAGCGCCTCGAGGTGCCGCAGCATCTTGTCGGTACGCCAGTCCTTGGCGAGCTCGACCACGCTACGCGCCAAATTGCCGGAATGCGATTCCAGTTTCGATTCGAAACGGGAGAAGAGGGCGAAGGCATCGGCGGTGGAGCCGGCAAATCCCGCCAGCACCCGGTCATTGAAGAGCGTCCGGAGCTTCTTCGCGCCGACCTTCAGGACCTCATCGCCGAGCGTAACCTGGCCGTCGCCCGCCATCACCACTTTGCCGTCGCGGCGCACGCACAGGACCGTGGTAGAGCGCACACGCCGAGCCCGTCTGGCGCCCGCAGAACCAGCCTCTTCCTCCGCTTTTTTGACATTCTTCATGGAAAGTAACATTGTAGCGCAGCCTGTACCGGGCCCTTCTTCCGCCATCCCCAGATGGTTAAAGATCGGACTCCCCCATTGGTTCCGAACGAGCCGACCGGTGAATTATGCGACAGCGGATTAAGTTCTCACCCGATAAGGATGGATGCATCAACCTTAACCAACCGGTACAATATCCAGTTTCCAGTATTTACATCGATGTCGACATTTCTTTCGTACCTGTCCGCGACAGTGCTTCACCCGCTCGGTATAACGGCGATGCTCGCGGCCCTGATCACGGGGGCTGTGATCGCGTACCGTGTCCGGAGGCTGGGCCACATCATCTCCGAGTTGAAGAAGCTGCCGGCCGACGGGCGTCGCTACGTGCTGGAGAGGCAGCACAAGATTTACCCCGGCTCCGACAAGCCGATCGCCTTCGTGGTGCGCCGCCGCCAGCGGAAGATTGGCATTCTGGCCCTGGCGGTCATCCTGCCGGCCGGCGGGATCGTGGGGGTGGCCGGCTATCAGACGAAGGTGGCGGAGTCCGCCACCTGGGAATTCGACGACTCCCAGATTACCCCGGAAGGGCACGGTTATGTCTGGTGCGTGGAACTCGTTAACAGCGGCCCACGCGACATAGTTATCGATCGGATCATACTGCACATCTCGAATAGATCGCGGCATAAAGTTACTGACCGCAAGTGGCCCGGCTATCGCCACGAAAATCACATTGCCGCTCAGGTCATGCTGCGACCCGAAGTCAATGAGATACCAATTGTAAATACTGATATTGCCCTGGATCCGAATGAATCGCGGATGCTTCCGATTGGACTCCTGGCCGAGCATGATCCAAACGAGGGTTGGATCTATGCAGTCCGGCTCGAGTTTCAGTGGTACGTACCCGACCGGACATCGATTCGGTCCCGGTTCGGCAACACGTTCCAGGTCGGCTGGCCGGGTATGCCGCACTGGAGCGACCCGGATTCGACCGATGCCGATGATCAGTCAGCCGTCCCGGATCCGGCTATTCGCCCGGGCAGTTAGCCGAAGTTCGTCACGAGACCGGGCAAAAAGTGGCTAAGTCGTTTGGAATCA
>CAYLSS010000203.1:0-6831 GCA_964385765.1 uncultured Solibacteraceae bacterium | reverse complement strand
GCCAGCCTGAAGCCTATTTGACCCTGAGGCTAAATTCCCGAAGCGGGCGGGCGCCCTCCCCCGGATCGTACAGGCGCACCCAGTACTGGCCGGACCGCAAGCCGCGGTCCAGTGGCAGCACCAACGGGTCCATCTCGCCGGCTACAGTCTCGGAGAATACGACCGACCCGGCCCCATCCGCCACTTCGACGCGGTAGGTCTCCAGTTCGCGCAAGCCCGTCAAGTCCAATCGCAGGGTGAGTTCGCTACGCGCGGGGACGGTGGGGGTTGCCGCCGCGGGTTCACCGCGGTAGGCCGTCAGACTGATGTCAGCCGGCTCCACAACGCTTTGTTGCATTGGGATAATGACGGCCATGACCAGGGCGGCCGCCAGCGCACCGGCCCAGACCGGTTTGGGAACAGCCCCGAGCCACTGCGGCAGCCGGGACCAGAATCCAGGCCTGTCAGCGGCTTCGCTTCCAACCTCCCCAACCTCACGCAGAGCCTGTTGCATCGCCGCCACGTATTCGTCCGTGTCGCTCAGCCGCCGCCGGCACTCTTCACAGATCAGCAGGTGCTCGTCAATCGCTATCTGCTCTTCTTCCGGTAAGCGGTCCAGCGCATACAGCTCCAATGCCTCCTCTGGCGGATGACTCTCGAGCGATGTCGGCATGATTACTATATTTGATTCATTCATTCCCTCTTTGTCCACCGTGCTATTCCAAAATAGGACGGCCACCTCCGAGGTACTAGTGTTTGTCTTTGCGCGAAACTCTCATCAAAAAGCGGGACAAGGGCTTCTGCAGCAGCTTCCGCCGCCCGATCTCTCCGAATCGGGACTTGGCACGTGATTTCAACAGCCGGAACTGAGTCTCGGAGAGTCCCATGTCATCGCAGATCTGTTCTTGACTCTGTCCCTTCAGATAGAAGCGGGTCAGGATCTCGCGGTCGCGCTTCGAGATTCCCCGCAGCACTTCGCGCATGAGCTCGACCTGCTGGCGCGCAATGGCATACTCTTCGGGTGTCTGTTTGGCGTCGGCAACCGGGATGCCGTTATCGAGATCGGCCTCCTCGCGGCGGCGCTGGGCGGTCCGGTCGATATGGGCGGCAACCTGCCGCCGGGCCACGGTCCGCACAAAACCCATCAAACGCTCGGGTTCACGCAGGTCACCCTTGCGGATCGCCTGCACGACAATCAAGAAGGTATCATGCACTTTGTCATCCAACTCCTGAGGTCCGAGTTGACGGCACAGGTAGAAACGAATCCCGGAGGAAAAGACCTCGTAAAGCTCCTGCATACCTGCTTCGTTTCCGGCACGGATCTGCTTCACCAAGTCCGCCCAGCGAGTGTAATCTGGGACCGAGTTGTCGCCTGAATCAGAAAAGTCGTCCTTCACCATCTTTTGGGCCTGGTGTGGTGTGTTGTCGGTGGCGGGATCGGCATCCCGCACGAACTGGGAGCTAGCAGACATTATGAATTATTGCCTCGATATCAAGAAGTAGGAAGCCCAATGTGACGGACGGCCTCTCCAGCCGCCCGAGCGAATCATTTCCATCTGGGCGCGTCTCAACGCTTCGTGGGGCGCGATACCCGTGGCTCCCAGATGACGGTAGAAGGACTGGACCACGCCGCTCGACTGATCCGCAGTGGGCCACAGCGTAGCCGCCACGTTGCGGGCTCCGGCGCGAAGCCAGGCCCGGGTCAAGCCGAGCAGCCCCTCTCCCGGGAGAATCTTTCCGGCGCCCGAGGCGCAACCACTCATTACGACGAGTTCCGAATGCACCTCGGTGGCGGCCACCGCTGTTGGCCCCAGGAACTCGAACACGCCGCGCGGCGTCATGCTGAGCGCGATGGTCCCGGCCCGCTCGCCTTCTGAGATCGTCACGACGTGGGTGGCAAAATGAAGCACGCGAGGACGCCTGTCGAGCGCCCGCTGGATCGCATCGAGCGTCGCATCCGGACCGTCGAGCAGGACCGATGAGCCGCCGCCCCCGCGATATAGACGGAGGCATGCCTCGACTTCCGGACCGGAGCCCGCCAACCGGGCCAGTTCCAATCCGGCGTCGGGTCGCATCCGGCCGTTGGTCCCGGACCACCGGGGATCGGCGCGATTGTAAATGGGATCGCTGACCGCCAGAATGGGTCCATCCCAGGCCGGCGCGTTGTCTTTGCGAACGAGAAGCCCGGCAGCCGGCAGCAGGCGAATCGAGTGCCTCTCTACCAGGTACTCCTGACCCGTATCGCCTGAATCGACGACCGCCGCCCCGAGCGGGGCTTCGAAGAGCGCGCCGTCTAAGAGAAAACACCAATGGGATACCCATTCTACATTGTGGTGAATACTTCCAAAAAGTAGCTGGTAGATTTTGCGTCCGGTGGAGATTTGGTCGGGCCCGTCGGTCTCGACAGCGTGGCGAAAATCCCGAAGACGCTCCTCGATCAAGGACTTGCGCGGCAGGAGGTCGAAATCCAGACGGCTGCCGGTGAGAATCCAACGGTAGGAGCGGTGTTCGCCCAGGTAGAAGGAAAACAGCGCTGTATGATCGGCCAGAACAGCTTGTAGCTCGCTAATACGAGGGGCGGCCGGCGCAATCTCGGACTCCGCGCTCAGACCGGCTTCCAACTCCATCTCCGTGAGCCGATGCCGCAGGCGGCGAAGCGACGCCTCCTCCTCATTGTTGCCCTGGAAAACGGCGTTCTCCGCCGCCGAAAGCTGGCGCAGGACCTCCCAGTACTCATCCGCCAGCCCTTCGCGAAGCTCTTCGGCCTCACCGAGCTGCTGGCGCAGTCCGGCGGCTCGACCCTGTTCAGCGACCTCAAACGATCGCGCCAGCAGAGCCGCCTCCCCGGTTTCCTGGAAAAGATCATAGGCGACGTCCAGGTAGGCTTCATAGAGGTCTCGCAACGCGGCCCCGGCGCTCAAGCGTGTTGCCTCGGCCGGAAGCACCGACAGCCGCATCAGCTCGGCGTGTTCAAGGGCACGATCAAGATCGCTGAGTGCCTGGGCGTGCCTGCGGGCAGCCCGGTGGATGAGCGCCCTCCGGTAGTAGAGCGACCAGACGGGGAGCGGATCCGGGACGCTTCGAGCCACCTCGAATGCTCGCTCCATGAGCACTTCCGCGGAACGCAAGTCGCCCTGGGCGAGACGAAGTGAGGCAAGATTGCGATACGACTGGTCGGGGATTGGAATGCCATTCATCTTCCGGAGCCGGAAAGCTTCCATGAGCGGGGCCTCGGCAGCCTCGTGCTGGCCGCGAAATAGCAACTCCCACCCGAACGAGTCCATGATGTTTGCTTGCAGAGCAACCGCACCGTGGTCGTCGGCAATGGCGACAGCCCTTCTAACGGCTTTCCAGGCGTGATCAAGGTCGTCCTGCCAAACGGAAAGCAAGGCCCGCTGCAGCAGCATCTGGGGCAAGTGAGGTGTCGCTTTCGCTTTCGACACCAGTGAGAGAGCTTCCTTGATGGCGACCTCGGCCTCCGGGAAGGCATCCGTCATCACATAGATCCAGGACATGTTCGAGAGCCAGACGGACTCGAGTTCAGGATCGCCGACTTTGCGCACAATGTCCCGCAGAGCAAGATGTTTGCGCATGGCGTGGCGATAGCGCTGCAGTTGAAGGTCGATGGTGGCGTCCGCCAGGGCAAACCGCACGCTGTGAGGAAGTGAACCGGCACGCTCTGCTCGGCGCCGGCCTGCGGCGAATGTAGCCCGAGCTTCGGCAATCCTCCCGGCGCTGAACTGATCTATCCCTTGGACCCGAATGGCACTGAGTTCGCTGGCTATAGCTGGTGAGATCTGACTAGAGGGAACGGTGACGGACTCCGATGGACGAGTGCACGTCATTGTCGCCAGAACAACGATGAGCGGCGCCAGGATCCTGATGATTGATGCCAGACACAACCGCATAGACTGCTTCGCAACCGTCGTTGGAACAAAGGAGAATGGACACGCGAAAGCTGGCGTCCTTAGGAGTACTAAGCCTATAGTACTCCTAAGAATCATACCAGACTATGCCGCAATGCTGGCTACCGAATAATCGGTTAATTGGGAAAGATCGTGCCACTGTGGTTGGCACGAAGATCCCGCCGAAGCGGAATCCAATATTAGAACCACAGACCGGTGATGGGCCAGATCGGAACTGGCTTGCGTTCCATAACCAAGTCTTTCGGTCCGGGTCAGTCACCCGAATCTGTCCTCACGATATACGGCTTCCCTCCAAGAGCAATCACGGCGCGCTTCCCCAATCCAGCCAACTAATTGATGTTAAAAGGGAAGTTTTTTTTTGCCGAACTGTTACCGGGCAGAGTTGCCCGACCGGTTCCTGAATTGAAAATGCGGAAAAAGATAATGTGACGGAGCAGAAGGCCGCAATCAAAATTTCGAGAACTCCTTGCGATTTTGCGCGGATCGGGGCATACTAACGGGCGGTTCGCCAGCAAAGACGCGCCGAAAACGAAAACCGGAGCCGGGATAGCAAACCAATAACAACCTGCGGACACGCCCGGGCCGGCGTGAGACGGTGTTAAGAGAGGAGCGGGATGGGTTCGTTTGGAAGTCTGGTCGATATCCTGGCCGTGGTGATCGGATTCGCGGCGGTCATGCTGCTGCTGAGCCTGATCGTCACCGCGATGGTCCAGATCACGCAGAATGTTCTGCGGATGCGGTCCGAGAACCTGCGGGACGGCATCGAGTTCGCCATCGAGCGAGCAATGAAAACGAAGGCGGTAACCTCTACCATCCAGGACGCTAAAGGTGTGGCGAATCAGGTGATGGAGGAGATCAGCTTGCCGCCACCCAGGAGTTGGGTAGGGAAGCTGGCGAATTCGGTGCTCCCTCGGGCCCGGACCTGGCTCAAATCCGAAGAGTTGGACGAGTACCTGGCCGAAATGGTGGATCGCGGGGTCGGGGGACTGAGGACCGAACACATCGAACCCATTCGAAAGCAGTTCCAGCGATTGGAGCCGCTGATGACCGTGCGATTCGGCGGCTACATTCGGCTCGTGACCGTGACTTGGGCGCTGGTGGTGGCCTTCTACTTTCAGGTCAGCTCGATCGATCTGCTGCAGAAGCTGGTCCAGGACCCGGCCTACCGGGCGGCAGCCGTTGCTGTGGGTGAGCAGTTGGCGGAGGGGCAAGGCGGAGAGATTCGGGACAATATCGAGGCGCCGGAACAGATGGCGCGCCGGGCCGCGCTCGTGCTGGCCGAGGCGCACGAGGAACATGCCGAACAGATCAGGACGGCCGCGGAGTCGGGCGGAGAGGAAGAGATTACGGCCGCTCTCGAGGAGCAGCTTGCCGATCTCCCGCCAGAACAACGCAGCGAGCTAATCGCCGAGTACCAGGAAACGCTCGACGCTCTCTATCTGGCAAGCGTGCGGGAGTCGATGACGCAGGTTAGCGAGGCGCGGGTTTCGCTGACGGCGCTCGCGCTGAGTCCCTGGCAATACGGCTGGGCGTTCTATTGCAGCGCCGCCAACTGGCTCGGCTTGCTCATCACGATCATCGCGCTTTCGCTAGGCGCGCCATTTTGGTTCAATGTGCTGAAGTCAGCCGTCGGGTTGCGTGACACGCTCAAACCAAAGGGAGCGGAGCAGTCCTGAACGAGAGCCGTTCAGACCAGTTTCAGGAGTTCGCGAAGCACGGCGAAGGCGTCCGTGACGTAAAGCACGTCCGCCTTGCCCTGAGCCCACCCGCAGCCGGGATCCGTATTGATCGCTCGACGTTCATTGATGAATCGCCAGCCGACCACGTGAGGCTCCTCGCCATGGCAGCAGGTCGCGAGCCCCTTGGGGTGGCGCGGCGTGGATCCGGTCTGACCGATCTGGTGGAGGTGGGTCAGGAACGGGAGGACTGTCTGACCTTCCGAGCTGAGGTCCACCAGCGATTTGCTGGACCCGAGCGAGCACCTGGTCGCCCGGACGAAGTCCTGGATGAGCGTGGCGGCCTCGCCGGCCCGGACCGTGCCGTCGGGCTGTTTCTTGGTCCAGCCGGCTCCCGCAACGAATAGAAGATCGGCATCGGGACGGATGGTCTGCTCGTCGCTCTCGGGCGCCTGGACGCCGGTCACCGTGGTGCGCCTCAGCGCTTCCGGCACCTCGACAACCAGGGTCTCGACCGTCGCGCTGCCAGGTTCTCCGGACCACGGCTTGGCGCCGCCCGGGTCGAGCAGAATCACCCAGGGCCGGGAATCCCGCTTTTGAACGACCTCGATGCGCTGGCGGTAGTACCAGCGCCGGACCGCGAGCCCGTCAGAAGTGTCGATGCCAACGACGTGCGTATCGACGGGGCCGCCGAGCCTGTGGGCGAGCCCGGACAGGGAGCGCGCCCAGCGGGACGTGGACGGCGCAATAACTAATGTCGCCCCGGCAGCCCTGGCAATGGCTTCGGCCGCGCCGGCGTCTGTGGCGTAGCGGGGAGCGGCGAAATCGTCTCCGGCCACGGCCAGGAAACGGGCTGTACCACAGGTGGCGATCAAATCAGCGGCGGGAGTGACGCTCCTGCCGATGAGGCCGACCGTCCAGGTGGATTCGGGAAGCGAGCAGGCGAGGTTGCGCGCTGCCTGGATCGCTTCGTAGGCCGCCCTCGGCAGGCTGCCATCGTCGCTGGTGTGCAGTAGAAGCAGAATCTTTTCCATCTCGATTACCTCTTGATCCACTCAGCCAATTCGTGCGCCACCTTGGCCGGCGAGAGGTCATCCACGATGCGGGTCTCGCGCTTTTGCCTGGGCAAAGCAGCGCTCCGGAATTCGAGTCCGGCGCCGGCGAGCCCCGCCTGCTGTGCCTTCTGCAACGCGGGCATGATCATCCGCATGTTCTGCATGCCGATTTGGGGCTGGTTTGGTGGCTCGGGC
>CAYLSS010000202.1:0-6844 GCA_964385765.1 uncultured Solibacteraceae bacterium | reverse complement strand
GATGCGGTCACCACCGCCTTCTTCGAAGACCAGGCGCACCCAGAGCTCGCGGCTGCCGTCTCCATCGAGGTCGAGGGTGCCCTTGACCTCGAAGACGTCCTCCGGATTCGTGCCGACGAAGAGATAGAAGTACTTGTCACTGGGCGCTTCCACGACGAGGTGAAATGTGGCGTGCGAGTTGCGCGCCACCAGCGGCGAGAGGACCTCGCGGGGCCGTCCTCCTTGGTCCTGCGGGATGATCCGGCCGGCCGGATCCACCCGGCGAAACTCCGAGTAGACCTCGACGAACTGTGCGCTGAGCGTACCCGCGGCCAGCAGTCCGGCCAGGATCGCCCGCTTCATTGTTCTTCGCGCCCGGCCGCCCATCGAATGGCGTTCTGGACAAGCTTTTGAAAATGCGTATGGTTATGCGCTTCCGGGCCGTGGCCGAGTTGGATGACTACAACGCGCGCATCGTCATAAGGACCAATCCACGCCAGCGGGCCGTCGGACGTTGGATGGTCCGTCTCGATCAACACGTCGATGTCCGGAGAGAACCACATGTCTTTGTAGCTCTCATCGTAGATCCGCATGGGCGGGATGCCGCGAGTCACCGGATGCTCGGCTATCGTTTCGGTGTCCATCCAGATATCGTGCTTGTAGGACGACTCCGGCATGTCTGTCTGGCCCTTCAGCACGTATCGGACGCCCGTCACGTCGCGCCACCACCATTCCCAATCCTGGTAGCTCGCCACGGCGTGGTGCAGTACCACCAGGCCCTTGCCGCTTTCGAGGTAGCGGCGCAGGTTGGCCCGATGCTCCTCGGTGATGGGCTGCATCATGTCATACTGGACCACCACGTCGGCCGACTTGAGACGTCCCTTCGTGTAGGCGGCCGGCTGATAGACGACGTTGGTCCGGATATCCTGCCGGCCCTCGAAGATCTTGAACAGAGTCGGGGCGAAGTCGTGTCCGCCGACGACGAGCTGCACCCGGACCGGGTCACCGGCCGGCATTTCGACGTGCATTTCTGCCGGCAGCGTTACCTTGCCGGTGGCGGCCCACTCGGCGCCGCGCGCAAACGTGGTGACAAAGCCCGGCGCCGACATCGCCCCCAGGTCGTGCCCGAGCGCGGTCTGGAAGACTCGACCCTTGCCATACACGAGCGTCCAGAGCAGCGGTTCGTCTTCTCCGGTACCGTTCATTGCCGGATCATCATAGGCGGTGGCGAGCACGTGAACACCCTCCTTCACGTCGAGGTTGTGATACAACTCGTCGCTGATGGCGAATGATTCCGTCATGCCGCGGGTAATGGGATGCCGGCGGTCCTGCAGCTTCACGGTGAAGATGTGGCGTTTCCCATGGCCGCTCTTTTCGGTCCATGTCGCCCCGACCATTTCGCCGTAGTCCTTCCACGGTTTCTCCCGGATATCGGTGCGGCCATGGCCTTCAGCCAGCACCGGCATTTGCCCGAACGGGTAGGTTGAACCATGGATGACCACCAGGCCCGCGCCGGAACGAACCGCGGATCCCACAGCGTGCTCGGCGGCGTGTCCCCACCTCGGGCCGACATAGTTCACGACGATGAGCTGGTAAGGCATCACGGCGTCGAAGGTCAACCCGGCCGGCTCTTCGGTGACACGGACGTCGAACCGCCCTGAATCCTGCAGCACGCCGCGCAGGAACGGGGTTGTCGCCCGCCAATCATGGTTGTTCCGTCCGCTGATGATCAAAGTGCGGATCTTGCCGGGCTGGAAGAACTGATCGAGGTCCGCGGCGGGCATCGCCGCAGCGAACCAAAGAACGAGAAGGCAACAGAGTCCTTGGGTCATTTGTCGGATCTCCTGGCCGCGAGTGTGACTGTCCTGCTTTGTCGACCGGCGGCATTCTCCACCATATGCACTATATCGAGGAGCAAGGCGCTGAGGTAGGATCTCGCGATGTGGATGGCGGGGACGACGGGACTTGAACCCGCGACCTCCGACGTGACAGGCCGGCGTTCTGACCATCTGAACTACGTCCCCGGAATAGACTATGTCGGTTCTCTTTAAAGTAGCAGATGGAGAGCGGCCTTCACAACCGGGCTGGAATCCCCGGAATCCCGATGATTCGGGGATCCCGGCGGCAAGCCAGGCTCCTGACGGTTCGGCCTGGTCTCGTTCGGATGAGAATCCGATCGAACTGCCGGCCGCCGGAATCCGGCCCACGCGCCGCTAAAGTCGCAGTCCAACCAGACCGATGGATAGGGTGGAGATTTCTCTATGAACCGTCACACCATCATACGCATCTCGCTGCCGGCATTGCTTCTTGCAGTGTTCGCGGCGCCTGTTTTCTCGCAAGCCTCGACTGAAGCCGTTGTGCTGCGAGGCACGGTCAGTGAGGTACCCATCCCCGTCGAGGGCATTTTGGACTGGTCCAGTCCGGATGCGATGCACTTCCGCTGGGATAGCAACGAGTACAGCATTTCCTCTAACGCGATTCTCAACTACGAATGGACGAAGCGTTCCAGCGGCGCTGGTCAGGGATTCAGCGACGCAGCCGGGAAGGTGGAGCGCACAATCCTCCCATTCAGAGGGAGCGACAAGAAATACCTCACCATTGATTTCAAGACGGAAGATGGAAGACGGCGTTACCTTGTGTTCGGAATCTCCAGGGAGATGGCCCCTGACGCGGATAGGGTACTCCACGCATGGATACGGCCCACCGCCCGTGAGGAACGCGCCGAGGCTACCTGGTGGGGCAATCGATACTGGAAAACGAAGCGGTCCGCCGAGGCCTGGGAGAAGAGAAAGCAGCAGCAGGAAAAGATCCGCAAATCACGCGAAGCCGCCGTCGAAGTGGCTGCGCGCGATGAAGAATAGCCGTCGCTGCTGCCAGCCCTCGACCATCACGGTAGAGCGCGCGGCGACACCGCCGCCCTGGAGTGGAGCGATTCGCTTCGGCGGAGCTTTCGGTCTCGAATGGGACAGCGGCGGTCTGTAAGAAGACGCGCAGGAGCGGGCTCTTCAGCGCCTGATACATCTCGGACGGTCCTCTTCGGCGACATAGAGGGGACTCGACTCATCGAGAGTCATTCCGATCAAATTGCATCGATCAAATTGCAGGCGCGATCCACGCGCAGACCACCACCCTAGCGGGCTTTTTCGATGAGTGGAGGAGAAGATGATTGGTGCGGATGAGAGGACTTGAACCTCCACGAGGATTACCTCACAACGACCTCAACGTTGCGCGTCTGCCAATTCCGCCACATCCGCACTTTCAGGCAAACTCAATTCTACTGATTCTCAGGCTCTTGCTGAGACTCGCCCGCCTGACCGGGATTCTCGGGTATCGGAAGCGGAATCGTCTTGCTTTCCCCGGTTTCCGGATCAGTGAGCGTGACCGATGGTTCTTCTCCCGGCGGTGTCGCCGGCGCAGTCTCCACTGGTTGCGAAGTGCCCAGCACCGAAGTGCCGCCGCCGCTGCCACGTGTGGCGAAAATCGCCAGGGTCAGGGAGGTGATCATGAACAGCGCCGCCGCCACCGTGGTTGCCTTCGAAAGAATAGTAGCCGCTCCCCGAGGTCCGAAAGCGGTCTGAGAGCCCATGCCGCCGAATGCTCCCGCCAGGTCAGCCGCCTTGCCGCTTTGCAGCAACACGACGATTACGAGGAAGAAGCACACAATAACATGGACGATTGTGAGAAAAATAACCATGCAAGAACCTTGCAGTCCACAGACGTCGAAATCATTGTCGTGGTCCTGCAGTTTCAAGTATAGAAAACCGGCTCAAAGCTGTCAAAGATTGTCCCACTCTGTCAGCCCCTTCCAAAGAGTGCGATCTTCCCGGGGCGTCCGCAAAGTAATGAAAAAAACGAGTACTCTATCTACAGAGAAGAGGAATCGCAATGGAACTGCTTCGTCATGAACAATTGCGCGCTCTTATCGAGTCTACTGATGGACTATGCGTGTCAATATTCCTCCCAACGTATCGTGGGGGCGCCGAGACCCGCCAGGGTCCCATCCGGTTGAAGAACCAGATGAAAGCTGCCGAGGAGCATCTGGCTGGAGAGGGTCTGCGCGCGAATGAAATCCGGACATTCTTGGAGCCAATGCAGAAGCTGTGTGACAACGCCGGCTTCTGGCAGATGCAGAGCGACGGATTGGCAATCTTCCGTTCGCCGCAGAAATTCTTCCATTATCGTATCCCGATGCATGTGGACGAGTTGCTGGTTGTCACTGATCGATTCCACGTGAAGCCCTTGCTTCGGCTATTCACGGAGGACGGCCGCTACTATCTGCTTTCTCTCAGCAAGAAGGAGATCCGCTTCTTCCAGTGCACCCGTTACGGCGCGAGGGCCGTCGAGCTGCCCGAGAACACACCGAGGAGCATCCACGACGTATTGGAGACGACCGGGGTGGAGAAGCACCGCCTGCAGATCTCCGCGGCGGAAAAACGCCGGCAGGTGAAAGCCAACCTCATCTATGGTCACGGCGGAGGCGAGCAGGATGAGAAGCAGGAGCTCGTCGATTTCTTCCGCATGGTCGACAAGGGCGTCCACGAGATCCTTCGCGATGAGCGGGCGCCGCTGGTCCTGGCCGGGGTCGAGTATCTGTTCCCGCTGTACCGGGAAGCGAACACATACAGAAACCTGATTGAGCGCGGCGTGGCAGGCAATCCGGACGGCCGGCGCCCTCAAGATCTTCAGTCGAACGCCTGGGCGGTTGTGGAGCCGTATTTCCGGAAGGTGCGCGAGGATGCTGCACGCCGCTACGAGGAAGCCGGAGGCACACCGCTTGTCGCGAAAGATGTTCGGGAGGTGGTACCTGCCGCCGTTCAGGGGCGCGTCGATTCGCTCTTCGTGGCGGTCGGGCGGCAGATATGGGGAAGTTGGGATGGCGAACGCCAGGAGGTCACCCTCCATGAGGAGAAGCAGAAAGGCGATCGCGATCTGCTGAATTTCGCCGCCATCCAAACGCTGCTCCAAAGCGGCGCTGTGTATGCCGTGGCGCCCGGCGAGGTTCCCGGAGACGGATTACTGGCGGCGTTGCTGCGCTATTGAAGGCCCTCGTCGCTATTCCACGCTTGCTTATTCTAAGACACGCCGGCGCAGCCCCTCGACGGTAAACTCGGGGCTGCGCACATAATCCAGAAGGGTGCTTTCCCGCGAACGAACCTGTTCGACTTTAGAGGGAAGCGTAGTCTCCACGTCCTCGGGGATGAGCAGCAGGCCATTCTCATCGCCATGCAACAGGTCACCCGGCTGGATCACGAGACCCTCGATCTGGATCGGTATGCCAACCCGCACTATACGGAAGTTCGCGTGACTGGCGACGGTGCCGCGAGCAAAATAATGGAACTTCAGCTTCCGGACCTCCGCGATGTCTCGGACGGCGGAGTCGCTCACCAACCCCACCGCCCCCAGGCGTTGGAAGATGGTCGCCATCAATTCCCCACAGTGAGCGGCATAGCTGGTGTGCCCCCCGATCTCCTGAAGAGCGATCACCGCGGGCTTGGGCGCCGTACTGAGCGCCTGATAGAACTCGACAAAGGTCATCCGATCCACCGGGGCCATCCGCGTCACCGTCTCTACCTGCGCGGTGAGAGCATAGCCACACATCGGCCCAAGCTCCGGAAACAGGCAGCGGATCTCGAGCGGCGTGTATCCTTCATGGCGGGGGCGGGAATCGAGAAGCTCAATCGCGTTGGAAAGTGTCGGCGTGTCGACACTCTTGAGGTATTCGATCCAGGACATCGTTTGATCAGGATAACAGCCCTATTTCCGTTCGTAGCGTCCCATGTACTGCGCTTCGGCCAGGACATGGTTTTGCAGCGCCTCATCGAGTTCGTTTCGCTTCGCTCCGGCCGCCAGACCGAGAGAATCCATGTCCAGGGCAAAAAGCTTGAAGTAGTAACGATGTGGTCCGTGACCCGGCGGCGGGCAAGGTCCGCCATAGCCCTGTCGCTTGAAGTCGTTCGTCCCGCTCACGCCGGCGTCGCCGGGCTGAAAACCGGCGGCCAACTTTGGTGTGCCGGCGGGAACATCCCACAGCAGCCAGTGGTTCCAGGTCCCGGCAGGTGCGTCCGGATCATCCACGATCAGCGCGAGGCTCTTGGCGGTGGGGGGTACATTCTCCCATGCGATTGCCGGGGAGAAGTCCTCGCCCTCGCAGGTGTGCTGGCGGGGAATGGTTCCTCCGTCACTGAATCCCTCCACAGTCAGCTTGAATGTCATGCACATATCCTCCGAGCCCAGTGTAATCAGTCGACGGGCGACGGGCGACGGGTAGATTTTCGAACTCGATTTGTTACAAGTGCCTGTCCAGGGAGCAAAGTTTCGGATAATATTGCCGGCATGGAACATTGGCGGCTCGAGCGGAAACGGGATGAGTCATCCCGGGAAAACCGGAGACTCGTATTAATCATTTCGCTGGCGGCGCTTGGGCTTGGCGCGTGCCGCCCGGAGCCGGTGAATCTGGACACCGCCCAGCGTCTCCGGCAGGAAGCCGCAGCCCGGCTGTCGCAGTTAGAAGGGAGCATCACGCTCGAAGGCCTGACGAAACCGGTCGAGGTCCTTCGAGACAAGTGGGGTGTGGCTCACGTCTATGCCGAGACGGTCGAGGATCTCTTCTTCGGTCAGGGCTTCGTCGCCGCCCAGGACAGGCTCTATCAGATGGAGATCTGGCGGCGCACCGGCGCGGGCGAACTCGCCGAGGTGTTTGGCGAGGAATTCATCGACCGCGACCGCATCGCCCGGCTTGTCCGCTACCGCGGCGACATGGACGCCGAGTGGGCAAGCTACTCGCCCGATGCGAAGCGGATCGCCACCGCCTTCACGAACGGCATCAACGCGTATGTCCGAAACCGGGGAGCGCAGCTTCCCATCG
>CAYLSS010000201.1:3539-6866 GCA_964385765.1 uncultured Solibacteraceae bacterium | reverse complement strand
GCCGGCGGCACGAATTGCCGGTCCGCTACCGGGGGCAGTTTCCCTTTGCTGGCCGGGGTGGGGGAGCGATCGCCTCCGCCACCGCCGCCGCCCATGGGCTCGGGCTTGTTCAGCTTCGGCTTGTACGGCTTGAGGTCGATCACTGGAGAGACGAGCGAAACCGTTTCTTTAGCCTGTTGTTCTTCCACGTAGTTGGCGCCAACCAGGAACATGGCCGCGACGACGGCGACGTGAGCTCCCATGGAGATGGCTCCGGAATACTTCTGCTTGTCGCCGGTGAAGCCCCATATGCTCTTCACCTGAACGGGCTTGGAGGTCACCTCCAGCGGAGGCTGTTTGGCCGGGAAGAAGTAGTCGCGGATGTTATAGAAGAACGCAAGGTATCCTGGAACCTCTTCGCCGGTGTGGGCGAGGCGTTTCAGGTGATCGCTGTCAATCCGAACGCCGGGCTTCAAGCTGGAAGGCAACGCCCTCGGCGTATTGGCGTCGTGCTTCTCGGAGATGAGGATCGTGCCGGCTCGAACCTCGTTCGGATTCAGCGGCTTGGAAGTCACCACCAAAGGTGGCTGCTTCTTCGGCAAAAAATAGTCCCGAATCTCCTCGAAGAACAGCACGATCCAAGGTTTACGAGTGTCCAGTGGGAGAAGCTTCGCCAACGCCTGTTCGTCAAACGACTTTCGCTCTCGCTGATTCGGGTGCGGATTTTGGCCGAGGTCTGACATGATTACTCTTCGCTAAGACAA
The DNA here is from genome assembly GCA_964385765.1 of uncultured Solibacteraceae bacterium. GTDB lineage: Bacteria > Acidobacteriota > Terriglobia > Bryobacterales > Bryobacteraceae > CAWELS01. Next base: position 6,123 of record CAYLSS010000201.1, on the reverse strand, counting down.
AGATGTCAACCAGGGGACTGGGGTCCTCTCTCCTCTTGTCTTAGGACGCCGAGACCTCATCCCCGGTTGCACGAAATAGTCCTTCGGCACCCTTGGAACTACCAAAAAGTGTAGCACACTTCCTCGTCAGAAGTTTGCTTTACCGGAATCGGGATACCGCATATCGAATTCAATAGATTGTACGCAAGCCGACATCGATTGGTTACGTCGCGGGCGAATCCAGCAAGAAGACTTTTGCCTCCCGCCAGAGCTTGTCGACGACGTCGAGAAGCTGGTGATCGGAATCATAGATCCGAAGGTCCGCGGCCTGGTTCCGAGCCGCGAATTCGCGGGCCAGGTTCACGGGAACCACGTCGTCATTCCGCCCGTGAAGCACCAGCGTGGGTTGCGAGACCACAGGATAAGGCTCATAGCCCATGGCATCCTCGATGAATCCGAAATCGAGCGGCTCCTCGTGTCCGGTGGCGTAGTGAAAGAAGCGGCGGGAACCGTCTTTTCTCCACGCGGAGATGGCCTGTTGTCCGAGGAGTTCAGTCCAGCGCCGGGCGAAGTCGAAAGCCGGCGCCATTAGGACGAGCCGGGCCGCTTCCAGGTGGCGGGCGGCATACAGGGCCGCCAAGTAGCCCCCGAGACTGGAGCCGATCAAGGATACAGGGTTCCCGGAGGCCGCTCGTTCCACCGCCTTCAGTTGCCTCGTAATGGTCAGGGCGCGGAAGGCGCCCTCGGAGAGATCGGGAATCTCCAGGTGGACGCCCTCGTCGAGAAATCGGCGGGCGAGTTCTTGTCCCTTCCGCGATGCGGGACTCGACGCGAAGCCGTGCAGATAGAGGATCCGGCGCATCACTCGGGAGGCGGTTCGGCCAGTTGAGGCTCGCCGGCAGCGGGTTCGACCGCATTGAAGTCGATCTCGGCATCAACGGCGAACATCTGGTATTTGGAGTACTCCGCCCGGTTCTCGACGAGGAGCTCGCCTTCCACGAATTTCCGATATTGGACGGAAACGGGCAGCAACACTCCATAGGCACTATCGTAGTAGTCCACCGTGCTCTCGTAGGTGTAGTCGAACTTCTCGTCCTGTTGACGGATTTCGAGGACGATGCGGATGGGCACATAATCGCGCTGGCGCACGTGGATCACGCCGGCCAGGGGGACATGGACCGCTTCTCTTCCCTCGAAGACGGTGAATGAGTCCGGCCCCTTCCGCTGCTCGAAGGCGATCTCCAGTGTTTCGCTGGCGCCAATCCGGCCGCTTCCCTGTATCCGGAAGTCGTATTGCTGCAGGCTGCGCCGCTGAAACAGGAGCAGGATTTGGCCGAAGTCCGTGGCCGCCGCTCCGTCAAGGCCATGTTTTTCAAATCGCCGCAGCATCCGCTTCTTGGCCCGGTCATCGCGGTGGGTAATGCCGAGTGTCAGTGTACGGCGGGCCTCCTCGTGGTCGACCACATTGCGTCCATCCACGGACACAATCTGCCGAAATTCGAGAATGGCCTCGGGCGCGTCGTCAAGAGTCGAGAAGCCGTACTCGGATACGATCTGCCGTTTTTCGTATCGGATGGGAGGAGGAGCGAGGGCATCGTCGCCGATTCGGAGCCGAAATCTTCTGGGCTTCTTGCGTACCCGCTGCTGGAGCGTTTCGCGGCCGACGACGTCGGTGGCTCTCATGAAGAAGACTTCGGCCTCTTCGGAAACGCGTTTGAGGATCTGATCCAGCCGGTCATTCGCCGAACTCACGGTCGTGCCGAAGGCGAGCAGAGCGATCACCAGGATCTTCATGCCTCTAGTGTGCATGGTCAGATCAGTTGCGACAAGTCCGGCTGGAACCGGCGGTTCAGATATTCGGACCACATGGCGAGCGCCTGGGAGCAGAAGATCGTGGAGGCCGGATTCACGTGCGGCATCCATCGCCCCTTGCGGCGTCCGAAGCAGAAGCCGCCGTGCAGGCGCGGGTCCGTGCTCTCGAGCTGGAAGCTTCGGATCCGTTCGACCTCGCCGGCCGCTGCCGCCATATCGAGTGGAACGAGTCCCAAGGCGTCGGCGAAGAGGCGAATCCGCAGGAGTTGCGCAGATACATCGGATCGTTCGAAGCGGGGCCGCAGCGCATCGCGCCGGCGGGCGACGCGGGCGATCCCGCGGTCGAGGACATGGGCGAGGTCGCGCGGGCAGGGAGCGAACAAGAGTCCTTCCAGGAAATAGCAGTAGGCGTGGAGGCGGTCGACGATGGCGTCGCCGTCGCTGTGGAGAAGGAAACTTTCCTCGCCAGCGAGTGCTAGCTCCAGCGCGGCCAGGAACTGATCGCGTCCCCGGATTCCTCGCTGTTGGGCCAACTCGAGCCATCCGACGGCCGCCTTGAGCTGATAGCAGCCGGGGCGGCGCGACCACTGATCCTCATGGGATAACGGCTCTTTGCCCGGGAGTCGGAGGACCGGCTGGATCAAGGAACCGTTCATGAAATCGGCGCTCATGGCGGTCGCGCAGCGCTCGGCGCAGGCTGCGTAGATGGATTCGCCGCTCGCATGCCATGCTCGCAGAAGCCCCCGCACGACGATGCCGCGGTTCTGGCTGTGCGCTGCATGCCGAGGCGAGT
>CAYLSS010000201.1:1188-3529 GCA_964385765.1 uncultured Solibacteraceae bacterium | reverse complement strand
GATGCCGCAGTCGAAAAAGTACGCCAGACGAGCGGTCTCGCCGGCGCGGTGCAACTCAAAGGGAAACAGCCCGGCCGCGGCGTGCCAGGCATCGCGGACAAGAAAACGGGCAGCCCGCAGGGCGGCGGTCCGGTAGGCGGGATCGCCGATGGTTCGGTGCAGAAACCAGAAGGCGCTGATGCCGTATCCGGTGATCTCGGTGGAGACGGGGGCATTGCGGCGCCAGTCGTGCCGGTAGTAGCGGGCGAGGCTGCCGCCGGGCTCCTGGATGCCGGAGGAAAGAAGCCAGGCGCCCGCGCGCTCGATGGATTGTCGATGGGGCAAAATGCGATTCTATCAGTCCGCGCTGGAGGCAGCCTCGGCGTCCGGCGCGGACATGCGGTGGGCTCGAGCCGGATGGCGGCGGACCGATACTCTCATGCCAAAGCGCTTATTTACCGTGTTTGCTACACTTGAGAATGGAACCCGCCCGCGTAGCAACACGTCCACTGCTATACTGAAGATCTGCCTAGAGTTATTGACTAACATGAAGTTCTGCGCTCTCTTTCTTCTCTTCGCCGGGACGCTTGCGGCCCAAGTGGAGTTTCTCACCGGTCAAGGTGCTCGTCTCGTGATCGGCCAGGAAACATTTACCGCAATGGAGCCAGGCGCATCGGCTCGCCTGCTGGGCGGGTGTGGCGGGGTGGCCTATGTCAATGACACGCTCTTCGTTGTTGACTCCAACCGGCTTGGCGGTTTTCCAATCAATCACCGGGTCCTGATGTACCGGAACGTGTCGCAGGCGCTTCCGGATCCGAGTGACGAGCTGGTGCAGAATTCCCGCTGTCCGGTATGTGTCGGCGTGGCGGATGTCGTGCTGGGACAGCCGGATTTCGAATCGTCGTCCCAGGAGGCGCCAGCGGCTGACCGAATGCGTGTGCCGCTCGGGGTCCATAGTGACGGGATTCGTTTGGCGGTAGCTGACGCCGACAACAATCGGGTCCTCATCTGGAACTCGATTCCCACGGTGAACGGGCAGCCCGCGGACATTGTCCTGGGGCAGGAGAGCTTCGACACGAACGGTTCGAACGGCGTCAATCCGTTCGCGAACACGCTGAAGGGGCCGCAATCTGTGTGGTGGCAGGACGGGAACCTATGGGTGGCCGATACCGGGAACAACCGGGTTTTAATGTTTCGCGAGCCATCGCGCAACGGCCAGAACGCCGATCTCGTACTGGGGGCGCCGGACTTTGAGACATTTGTTCAGCCGGACCTCGTCCAGCAGGACTTCACCGCCAATGCCCGGTCCTTGCAGACGCCTGTTTCGGTCAGCAGCGATGGGCAGCGCCTGTACGTCGCGGATCTGGGTAACAGCAGGGTCCTCATCTGGAACTCGATTCCGACGGTAAACGAGCAGCCCGCCGACATCGCGGTGGGGCAGCCGAACCTGGAGGGCCGCGATCCGAATAACGCCGACGAAGTGTGCGATCCGCTGGAGGCGATCGACACCGATGGCGATGGCGACATCGACGAGGACGACCAGGTCCCCTTCCCGGTCCGCTGCGCCGCGACGCTGGACTTTCCGCGGTTTGCGATTTCCGACGGGGAGAAGCTCTTCATCGCCGACGGTGGAAATGACCGGGTTCTGGTTTTCAACGAGATTCCGACGACGAGCGGAGCGCGGGCCGATGCCGTGCTCGGTCAGGTCAATGAGTTCGTGAACAACACCTCCGACGCCGCCTTTCCGAACGAGATCGCCTCCGCGGGTGTGATACGAACACCCACTTCACTGGCCTGGGACGGCCGGGATCTATACGTGGCGGATCCATTCAACCGGCGCATCCTGGTTTTCACACTGAGCGAGCAGCGCATTGCCAACACGGGTGTCCGCAACGCCGCCAGCTTCGAGGTCTTCGCGCAAGGGACGGTAACGGTCACCGGCAGCACCACGGACGCCGACGGCAACTTCGTGGCGGACCAGACGGTCACGATTACCGTGGGCGAGACACAAAATGAAGACGGCGACACGGTACCCGCGAGGGAGTACACCTACGAAGTCCAGGAGGGCGACACGCTGGAGGATATCGTATTCGGTCTCGCGAATGCCGTAAACGCCGGTGAAGGCGATCCGGAGGTGGTCGCGGTCGCCAATGCCGGATTTCAGACGGTGATCCTGACGTCTCGGATCGCCGGTGAAGCGGGCAATGACATCGCATACGGATCCAGGACGTCGGACAGTTCTCCGCTTGTTCTCACCAACGGCGGCGCTTCGCTCAGGGGTGGCGAGGAGGCCTCCCAGATCGCGCCCTACACGATTGTTTCGATCGTGGGAGAGAACCTCGCCGAGGCGGTTGTCGAAGCT
>CAYLSS010000201.1:0-1178 GCA_964385765.1 uncultured Solibacteraceae bacterium | reverse complement strand
GTGCTGCCGACGGAGATGGGCGGGGTTCAGGTCTACATTGATGGCCTGCGCGTACCGCTTTACTACGTCTCGCCCACCCAGATCAATGCACAGATGCCGGTCGAGGTTTTCGATAGGCAAGGCACTAGCGTCTATGTACGCACGGAACACGCTGACGGCCGCGTCGTAGCCAGCAATGCGATCGCCGTACCGATCATTTCGTTCAATCCAGGCATCTTTACCGAAGGCGGCCTGGACCCGAAGCCGGCAATTGCGTTCCACTCGAGCAGCAGCGCTACCGGCGTCGTTTCCGTGGACGGCACCTTGAGCGTGGACGACGAGGCGACGGTGATCATCAATGGGCGGCGCTATACCTACAAGGTCACCCAGGCGGACCGGGATTCTGGTGTGGACCTGTGTGCTGTTGCCGATAGCGCCTCCGACGAGCAAAAGGAAGACCCGACATGCCGGGAGCGAACGCAGTTTCAGCTTTCGATCGTGATGAACGCGCTGATTGACCAGATCAACGCCAACGATCCCGAGGTCCGGGCGTTCCCATCATCGCAGTTCACACGTATCCGGCTGCAGGCGCGTGTCGAAGGACCCCAAGGCAATGGAATCGACTACGGCACGGAAGTGAGCTCCGGTGCAACCGTCATTCTGACCGCGACCACCACCACGCTTTGCTGCGCCAACCAGGCGGGGGCATTGGTCACTGAATCCAATCCCGCACTGCCCGGCGAGACGATTCAGGTGTGGGCCACGGGGCTGGGGCTGGTGGAACCGGAATCTGACCGGCTCTTGCAGCAAACAGGAACTCGGTTCCAGGGTTCCGACGCGAACAGACCGGTGGTATTCGTTTCTTCGCTCGCCGGCGGCCGCACCGCCAACGTGCTCTCCTGCGGTATCCAGCCGGGTTCTTTCGGGCTCTACCGCTGCGATTTGCAACTGAATCAGGGGTTGCCGAGCAATCCGTTAACTGCCCTGACCATTGCGCAGGGCTTCCAGGTGAGCAACATTGCCACTGTGCCGGTTTTGGATCCGTCCCCGGAGGATCGATAACCTGACCGCATGAAAAGAGATCCGGACTATTTCGGCGACCAGGAGCTCGACCTTATCTACATCGCGAAGCGACTGCAGGAGGCCCTGGACGTCGAGGAGAGGTTTACTGAACGCGGAATCGACTATCATGTCGAGCC
>CAYLSS010000200.1:4407-6868 GCA_964385765.1 uncultured Solibacteraceae bacterium | reverse complement strand
GCGAGCCGGTGATGAATCCCCTCGAGCTGTTGAACCTGTCCAGTGCGAAGCGGCTGCTCGAACAGTTGCCGCGTCTGTTCAACTGGGTCATTCTTGATACGCCGCCGCTGCTTTTCGCCGCTGACGCGAACATGCTTTCGACTCTCTGTCATTCGACCTTGCTGGTAGTCAGGATCGGCGCAACAACGATCGATTCCGTGACTCGCGCGATGCAGTCGCTATGCGAGAACAACGTCATTGGGATCGTGGTGAACGGCGCCCGCCGGGGTGAGCTGTACAGCAAGTACACGTACTATCACTCCTACTACTACAAGACCGAAGACGACGAAGAAGAGGACCAGGACGAAGAATAAGGTCGAGGCCGGCCCGCGATCCACGGTTCGTTCCGGCTTTCTTAATTCTCCGGGAGCCCCCGCGGCCCCTACTGGATTTTTCTGAGTACCAGGGCAGAGTTCTTGCTGCCGAAGGCAATGCAGTTGGCCACGGCGTGCTCAATGGTCATTGGCCGGCCGCCGCCGGCGACATAGTCGAGATCACAAGCCGGGTCCGGGATGTCCACATTCAGGGTGGGCGGGGCCACCGAGTCGCGCATGGCCAGGAGCGTGGAGGCCACGCCAGCAGCCCCACAGGCCCCCTGAGGATGCCCGATAAGGCTCTTTAGCGAAGATCCGGGTACTTTGTACGCCTTCTTGCCGAACGCGATTTTCATCGCCCGCGTTTCGATGCGATCGTTCAACTCGGTGGACGTGCCGTGGTAGTTGACGTATTGGATGTCCTCAGGGCCTATCCCAGCCTCGCCGATCGCCAATTGCATGGCTCGGGCCGGCTCCTCGCCGCATTCCTCGAGCCGCACCCGGTGGAAGGCTTCGCAGGTGGATCCATAGCCGGCGATTTCCCCGTAGATCGATGCCCCGCGCGCCTTCGCCCGCTCCATTTCCTCAAGCACCAGGAACCACGCTCCCTCGGCGATCACGAAACCGTCGCGATCTTTGGAAAACGGCCGGGAGGCCCGCTGCGGTTCGTCGTTCCAGGCGCGGGAGAGGATCCGCATCAACAGGAAGCCGCGAATGATGAGCGGCGCGATCGGCGCATCCACTCCGCCGGCGACCATGGTGTCGATGACGCCTGCCTGAATGGTGCGATACGCGTAGCCGATGGCATCCGTCGACGAAGTGCAGCCGGTACTGATGACGTGGCTCAGGCCGCGCAAACCGAACTTCATCGACACTTCACTGGCGAGAGTGCCGATGGTCGAAGTTGGAATGACGTAGACGCTACACTGCTTCTGGAGGCCGGCGTAATAAAGCCGGTATTGTTCCTCGGTAAACTCCTGGCTGCCGCCGCCGCTTCCCAGGACCACACCGATCTGCTGCAATTCGGCGCGCGTCATCCGCTCCCAGTCGAGACCGGCATCGGCCAGCGCCTCTTGGGTGGCGGCGATGGCCATGGGCGCCGCGCGAGACACGTGCGGCAGATCTTTCGCCGAGACGTGGTCCTTCTCGCGAAAACCATTCACCTCACCGGCGATTCGCACCGGATAAGAAGAAGCGTCGAAACGGGAAATCGTCTTGACACCGCTGACACCCTCCTTCGTGGCCTCCCAGAATTTCTCCCGACCGATTCCGTTTGGACTGATGGCTCCAATGCCCGTCACTGCGATCCTGCGCTTCATTCTCGACTACTTCCAGCTCGTTCTCTTATGCGTCTCCGGAGCAATAACGGAGTTCTCCATGGCGGCTTCATTCGGCGGCCGCGGTCGGGTCCCTCGATGCAATCGGATACAACTGCCAAACTCTGCAAAGCCGTTCGCACCATGTGTTAGTATAAGCTGTTTTATAGGGATTGTTCGTTGCGCCTCCGACTCGAGGCGGACCCCGTTGCCCGGCCCCATGGCCGCGGATTGTTGGGTGCCTCCTCTCATGTGCAGAAACTTAGTGTTGTCTGAAACCCGGTTTGTGAAGATGACGTCTACTCGAAGGCGCGGTATTGAAAGGAATTCGCCTTACATGAGCTTGGCCAGGCGTCGACGCCTGAACTTAAGTTCTCGTCTCCTCCTTGTGGCATCGGCGGCCTTGCTTGTCAGCGCCGCGATTGCACAGGAGTCCGAGCCTCCCGAGCCCGCCCCAGGGCAACAGGAAAGTCCCTTCGAATCGGTGCCCCAGGGGCAGCAGGCGACACCGCCTTCTCAGGCTCCAGAGTCTCCCTTTGAGGCGCCGGAAGCCACCGAACCCGCCCCTCCTTCAGAAGAAGTCGAGGACGTGATCGAGGCCATCGAGTTCCGCGGGTCACGCCGGATCCCGCAAAGCACCTTGCGCGCCATGATCTTCTCCAAAAAGGGCGACAAGCTGGATCTCGAGGCGCTTCATCGCGATTTCATGGCCTTGTGGAACACCGGGCGGTTCGACGATATTACGCTCGAGCGAGAGCGCGGAGAGTATGGCTGGGTCATCCGCTTTCGCGT
>CAYLSS010000200.1:0-4397 GCA_964385765.1 uncultured Solibacteraceae bacterium | reverse complement strand
GGTCGAACGCCGCGTTGTCCGTTCCATCAAATACGACGGCAACAAGTCGATTCAGATCTCCGAGATACTGGAGCGCTTCCAGGAACGGCGCGTCGGACTCGCGGTGGAGTCACAGTACGATCCCAACCGCGTGCAGTATGCCGTTAACGTGCTGAAGGAGTTCCTGGCCGAGAGAGGGCGCCAGTTTGCCACCATCGAGCCCCAGGTTCGCCAGATCCCGCCGTCTTCGCTCGAGATCACGTTCAAGATCGACGAGGGGCCCAAAGTAAAGGTCGGTGACATCGAAATCGAAGGAAATCAGGCCTTCAGCGACCGCCAGGTAATCCGGTCCATGAAGAACCTGAAGCCGATGGGCATCCCGCACTCGATCTTGTTCGAGAGCCTGTTTTCCAAGTCTTTCGACTCCACCAAGCTCGAGGAGGACAAATCGCGCCTCGTCAACTTCTATCAGGAACGCGGCTACTTCACCGCCAAGGCCCTCGATCACGACGTTACACTTCGCGACACCGGCGGCGGGTGGTTTCGGATCCCGCTCTTCTACCCGAACAAACGGCGCAAGCGAGCCGATCTCGAAGTCATGGTCGAAGAGGGCCGAGAGTACAAGCTCAGCAAGATCAACTTCGAAGGCGTCAAACTCTTTCGAACTCCGCAGACGTTGATGCGGCCTCTGTTCGGCATCGAAGAGGGTGATATCTTCTCCACGAAGAACCTCCGAGAGGGGCTCGACAAGATGCGGAAGCTGTATGGCGAGTTCGGCTACATCGACATGGTCCCGGAGCCCGATTTCCGTCCCATTCCCGGCACCGACCAGATGGAGCTGACGCTGAGCGTCGACGAAGGCGACCAGTTCTTCGTTCGCAGGATCGACTTTTCGGGTAATACCACCACGCGCGACAAGGTGATCCGGCGCGAATTGCTGATCGACGAAGGCGACATGTTCAATACGCGCCTGTGGGAGATCAGCATTCTGCGCCTCAACCAGCTCGGATACTTCGAAGTGCTGAAGGAAGAAGAGTCGGCCGATATCCGCCGGGATACCCGGAACAAGACCGTCGACATCACGCTCAATGTGAAGGAGCGGGGCAAGAATTCGATCTCGATGACGGGCGGCGTCTCGGGCATCGCCGGCACCTTCCTGGGTTTCGGGTATGCGACCAACAACTTCCTTGGTCTGGGCGAGACATTGTCCGTCGATGCGCAGGTCGGCAGCCGGATGCGGAGCGTGACCTTCGGCTTCACCGAACCCTACCTCTTCGATCAGCCCATTCAAGCCGGCTTCACCGTTTATACCACCGACTTCGATTTCGATCAGGGACGGGAGTTGTCGATCCTGACCGGGCGCAACCTGGTGCCGTTGTTTGATGCAATCGGCTCGAACAACTTACTTAATTACAGTTCCACGGGCTATGGCTTCACGACGTTTGTGAGCTATCCGTTGAAACGGTCATTCGCACGCCTGAGCCTGACCTACGGTTTCGACAACCAGAACATCAAGACGCTCAACGATGCAACCCAGGAGTTCTTCGAATTCACGAACTTCCAGGGCTTGTCCGGGCCCAATTCGCTCTCGGGAATCCGTACGAGCCGCGTGGTCCCGGGTTACCGGATCAACACGGTGGATCATCCGATCACTCCTTCCCAAGGCAGATCGATCTTCTTCTCGACCTCTATTGCCGGGTTGGGCGGCAACGTCAAAACGATCTCGCCCACCATTGACCTCAAGTATTTCCGGAAAGCGCTAAAGCCGAGTCACGTGCTTGGATTCCACTTTATGGGGCGGGCGGTTACCGGTTACGGGGGCGTATCGCCGCCGCCATTCAACCGCTTCTTCATGGGCGGTGAAAATGACATCCGCGGCTTTAACATATGGGGAATCAGCCCGGTGGCTTTCATTCCGAGCGCCTCGTCGGTGCCGGTGCTGAACTCGGACGGCTCCGCTCGTACCCAGCGGGTTGTTGATGCGGACGGAAACGAGTTCTTCGCGCCGGTAACCCAGCAGATTCCCGTGTTCCGGACCATCTGGCCTGGTGGTGATCTTTCGACAGTCGGTAACGTCGAGTATCGCATCCCGATCTTCGGACCGGTGACGCTGGCCCTCTTTGCGGATGCCGGGATTAACAAGATCATCTTCCCGAGTCAGTTGGCGGTGAATCCGGGCCGGCTGAGCGAATTGAATGCTCAGTTTCCGCAGGCGGCATTTGACGGTCGGGCTGTGATCGACGGCGATACTCAGAAATTCCGCATGTCGACCGGGGTTGAGTTCCAGATCATGATGCCGGTGGTGAATGCGCCGTTCCGCTTTTACTGGGCCTATAACCCGTCCATTGTCCAAAAGGTTATCCAACGGCCGGTGGTTGTGGATCGTTCGTTTTTCCCGAACCAGGCGTCATTTCTCCAATCTGTAGGGGCGTTTGGACAGGGGATTCCGTTCATTGAGGACAGGTCGACATTTCGCTTCACCATCAGCCGGACGTTCTAGTTCAGTCGGGTCCGGCGAGTATGTGCTACGATCAGACTAATCCCAGGAGCATCTAGCGTGATCAGATCAGTATTGCTTAACGCCTTTGTCGCCGCTGCTGTGTGTTCAGGGGCGCAGGCGCAAACCGATCCGCCGACCAAGGTCGGCATCATCCATATTCAGAATGCTCTTCTTGGTACTCAGGAAGGGCAAAAAGCGGCCCAGGATCTTCAGACGAAGTTCGATCCCACGAGCCAGAAGCTGCAGGGCTTGCGGGACGAAATCAACTCCCTCCAAGCCGAGTTGAGCAAAGGCAGCAACACGATGGGCGAGGAACGCCGCCGCGAACTGGCGCGCGACATCGATCAGATGACCCGCGACTACAACCGGGCGGCGGAAGACGCGCAAGCTGAATTCCAAGCCGCGCAGGATAGGATTCTGCAGGAACTCGGCCAGAAGATGATGGCGGTGATCGGCAAGTATTCGCGCGACAACGGATACGCCCTGATTCTTGACGTCAGCAATCCGCAGACTCCGGTGTTGCATGCCGCGAATGGAATTGACATCACCCAGGACATCATCAAGATGTACGACGAGGAGGCGGCGAAGGCAGCCGAGATGACCTCGGTCCAGCCCGCTCCCGCCGCCAGCCAGTGATTCCCGCCCGGTGGCGCCTCAAGCCCCACCGGGCCCCCTGCCCCTACTAACATTGCGCTTGCCGGGGAGCCAGACCTGGCCTACCAGCACAGCACATCGTGGTTGCCGGCCCGCCAACACAAGGTTCTACCTCGTTCTGCACGAGGCCGGCGTCAGCCGGCCAGCAGGCACCGAACCGCAACCGGCGAACCAGCTTGCCGGCGCGACAAGTGAAGCCACTTCAACCAGCACGGCACTGTCGGATCAAGAGATGAGCGAACTGGTCCAGCTTCGAAACGAACTGCGAGAAATGAACCGGCTGATGCAGTTGGATGTGCCGAAACTGGAGTCTTCGGCGTTCGAGGGCAGGTGATCGGAGCACTGGGGGGAGTCGCACAACGGCAAAGCCGCCCAGACCACGACTCGTGTTCGTCTTTTCGACCAAGTGGAATGGCTTGACACAGGCCGGTGCTAATCCGCGTCGGCACCGTTAGTACCGGCGGGTAAGACCAATCTAGCAGCTCTTCGCGGGCGGCGTCACCTGAGACAGGAGATTTCTTCAGGCACTACCTGAGACAGGGCTAGGTTGGGCTAGGTTTCGACCAGCCACTGTGCGTAGGCGCGAACGTCTATCATCGGCACAGTCGCGCTCGCCTGCAGGCGGGCGATCAACTCAAGGAGAAAAGCCGTTGCCGGCTTTCCCTTGATAACGAAGCTGTGGCAACCTTCGGCATCGCAGGCAAAGGTGCCGTGCGCTGCCACACACCCCAGGTCAAGGCGGCTTTCCGCGCTTCCCTGGCTTAGCACGTCTATCAGCGAATCGCCGAGGGGCGGTTTCCAGTCGCTCTCGAACGTAAGCAGGCCTCCCATGATATGCTGCAAAGCCTTGGGCGGATGGACGCCCCCCGCATGAGGAATGGGCAGGCTGGTGCGATGAAGCCGCCGCACGCTGGCAACCTTCTCGTGGGCGTAAGCCACTTCGTGCGCATCGATCGACTGTTTGGACTCGAAGACCGCATAGACGCTCTCGGCCGGAATGATGGTCTGGCCCAGGTACTTGAAGATGAACGGTGAATACTGTCGGTCGAAGACGACGATATCGATCTGGTCGCTGAACACGCCCTTGCTGTCTACCACGTGGGCGTGGACGACTTTCCATACTGAGGCAACGGAGCGCAGGGTATCCAAGATGATCTCGCGCCGCGCCGCTTCATTCGGCAGGGGAAACATCTCAACGTGGCCGGCGCGCGAAACGAGGGCCTGGTCCAGGGCTTTTGGGAAATTGGTGGCGCCTATGAGGAGG
>CAYLSS010000199.1:0-6875 GCA_964385765.1 uncultured Solibacteraceae bacterium | reverse complement strand
GGCGCGGTCGGCTTCCGAACTCCAGATCACCTTCCCGTCGTGCTTGTTCAGGGCCGCAATGCCCGCCTTCGATCCGCCGGGCGTGACGATGAGACGGTCGCCATCGATAAGAGGCGATTCACTAAGGCCCCAGTTGATATTGCTGGCTCCAAAACGTTCCAGCAGCTCGAGTTCCCACTGTGACTCACCGGTCGCGGCCTCGGCGCAGAGCAGCCGGCCGGTGGAGCCGACTGCGTAAACGCGGTCGCCATCGATCGTCGGGGTTCCGCGGGGTCCGTCGCCGAAGCGATTCGAGTACGAACGCCCGTTTTCGGTTTCCCACAGTTTCTCGCCGGTGCGGGTGTCGAAGGCCATCAGGTACTGCCGGCGGTCATCTTGTCCCTGGGTATAAAGCCTGTCGCCAGCGATTGAGAACGAAGCGAACCCCTTCCCAAGACCTGTCGTCTTCCAGACCAGCGGAGGACCGGTATCGGGCCACTGTCGCAGCAGCCCCGTTTCGGGTGAGATTCCGTCACGATTCGGACCTCGCCACTGATGCCATTGAGCATTGGAAAAGGCGGCGGTCAGGAGAAGGGCGCCAAGGACGAGCACAGGTGTCTTGGCGGGTTGGTTCAGCATTGTTTTTCTCTTCCGTCTGTCCTCAGTTTAGACGGAGTACTGATCGATGGTTGGAACCAGGCACTCAAGCCATGCATTCCTGACCTATCTCAAACCGACACTGGAAGCTTCTTTTTCCCCCTTCAGACCCAACTCGAAACCTCGTGAGAATAAATGCTTGCCAGCAAGGCCCAAGGCACAGATAATAGAGGAACGACGAGTTTCTTGGGGGGGCCGATGTGACAGATCGGGCTCTGGAGACCAAAGCCCGTCCGCCCGCACGATATTGGGTGAGTGTCCAAGTGGCTCTCGAGAAGAGAGTGGCACCCTCCATCACGACCTGCGGCGACAAGTAAGAACAGATTGGAGACTCGGTCTAGATGCGTGTTCACCTGATTAACCCCAGCAACCACTCCTTCGGCTCTGCGGTGATTGTCCCCCGATGGCTCTATGTATTGGCCGGCGCAACACCGGCTGCCTATGGCGATCCGATCATCACCGATGAAGCGCTGGAGCCCACCGATTTCGACAGCATTGAGCCGGGCGACGTGGTCGGCATCGGCATTCATACAGGAAACGCACGGACCGCTTATGATACGGGGCGGAAGGCTCGCGAACGCGGAGCAACAGTCATCTTCGGCGGCATTCACTCAACCTTGTATCCGGATGAAGCACTGGAGCTTGGCGGAGCCCACTCGGTAGTTCGGGGAGACGGGGACTTGCTCTGGAGCCAGGTGCTATCCGATTGCAGCAACGGCGGTCCCAAGCGGATCTACGACGCGGGTCATGTCGATGGCGAGCGGTTCCAGGAAGCGCGGTGGGACCTGATACCAGCCGATCGTTACATGTTCGGATCCGTGCAAACAATTCGCGGATGCCCGAAGCACTGTTCGTTCTGCTCGGTGTGGCGCACTGACGGCCAAAAACCGCGGCAGAACGTGACCATGAAGATCGTGCGGGAAATCGTGCAGCTCCGGCGGCTGGGGTTCCGGATTGTCGCGCTGGCCGACGACAACTTCTATCCGGTTACGCTGACCGACCTGAACCATGCCGCCCGGCGCGCGGACAAGACCCGCCTGCGCCAACTGGAGGCCATTCGCGCGGAACGGTTCGAACTCATGGAGCAGTTGGCGCCGCTGCCGAAGGACATGATCTTCTTCACGCAGATCACGATGGAAGCGGCCGAGGACACCGAGTTCCTGACCGCGATGAGCAAGGCGCGTATCAAGGGCTGCCTGGTTGGCGTGGAAACGGTTTCTCCAGCCGGACTCAAGGACATTTACAAGGATTTCAATCTGACCGGCGAAGGGCTGGTCAAGCAGCTTCGTCGATTTCGCGAGCACGGCGTCTTTATCCTAGGTGCGTTCGTGCTCGGACTTCCGAGCGATACCCCGGAGAGCTTTCCGGCAACGGCCGAGCTTGCCGATCAGGCCGAACTCGCGGTGGCCCAGTTCACGACACTGACACTGTTTCCGGGCACCGTCGACTTCGAGCGCTGGGAGAAGACGCCCGCGGCCGCGGAGACAATCGAAGGCGTGCCGCTGAATAAGTACTGGCTGGTTCCGCATGCGAAGCGTCCGAAGCTGCACCCGTCGCACCCGCTCATGTCTTATGAAGAGATCTGTGCGCGGGCGATGGATACGTGGAAAGAGTTCTACCGCCTTCCCAGGATCTGGAGGCGGGCCTGCAAGACATCTCCCAATTCATGGCGCGGCCGGCTGCTCTTCACGATGCTTTCCCGGCTCTACTACCATATGTACGCCAAGACCGGTCTGACCACTGACAGCGCGCGTCGCGAGCGCTCGCCGCATTTGGCTCGGATCCTGGCGAAACTGACCTGCCGAATCTTCCGCGGAAAGCCGATGCCGGACCTTCCCATGCCCGAAGGGATCATGGAAGCGGAACGGCCGGGTGCGCCGGCGTCCGGGGCAGTGGACTTGCATTCCATCGCCCGGGTTTCGGGCGATTAGTCGAACACCTTCCCCTCGCCCCGCCGAAAGGCGGTATGATCGCCAGACATGAGACAGCATCGCAGGATTGTGGCGCCGTCGCTGGCCGGGCTGGTGTTATTCGGCGCCGGTGTCTGGTATGGCCGCGCGGACTCCGAAGGGGGCGCCCGCACCGTTGACGCGAGCGCTTACGACACTCTGCAGGAAGCCTTCGACGCGCTGCCGGCAGAGGGAGGAATCGTACGCATTCCGCCGGGCCGTTACGAAATCGACCAGCCGCTTCATCTGAAACGCAGCGACACCCGGATCGAGGGCGCCGGCCACTCATATCGTCAACCGAAACGAGAAAGGTGAACCGGCGATTCTGCTTCGCGCTGAGGGTTATGCGGAGGCCGAAGGCGCCGAGCAGCGCAAGCTCCGGCTGTGGCGCGTTCAAGTGGCCAATCTTCGGATCAGCGGCAGTGAACGCAGCGGTGACGGACTACTGGCGGACGGCATCAATGAGGTCCTGATCGACAATGTTGCCGCGGACCACAATGGCCGGCACGGCATCAACCTGGTGGACTGCTACGAGGATCCGCGCGTCGTCGATTCGATCTTCACTTACAACGGCAAAGCGGGGCTCAACATTGTCGCCGGCCACGACATCGTCGTCAACGGCAACCAGTTCGAGGAGAACCAGGACGCCCTGCGCTGCATCGACGGCTTCAACCTCTGCATGAACGGCAACGTTATTGACGATCATCTTCGGCATGGGGTCGTGGTCGAGAACACTTACGGTTCCGTGATCGCCGGGAACATGATCGAGGAGTGCACCGGCACCGGCATCATCCTCGATCGCGAGGCTTACGGCATCACGCTCAGCGCGAATGTCCTCGCTCACAACAACGGCGGCGGCGTCGACCTGCGCCACGCCTGGGGAAGCGCGGTAAGCGCGAATACGTTCACCATCAACCCGAGCTGGTCGCTTCGGGTCGGCCCGGCCAGCGGCCGCATCACGGTCACCGGCAACAACTTCAGCAACAGCTACATCGGCGGCGGGAAAACCCGGCGGGAAGAAGACTATTCGGTCGACTGGCCGCAGAAGGGTTTTGCCGCCGGAGTGCTCATCGAGGGAGCCACGGACGTCGCCCTCTCGGGCAACGTCTTCGCCGGATTGATCGAAGAAGCGCTGCAGATTACAGCGGGCGCGCAGCGAATCCTGATAAACGGATCGGTGGCGACGGATCTGGGCCGCAAGGATGATGATCGGGACATATTTCTGGGAGGGCGTCAGGACGGCGTGGTCAGCGAAGCGAACATCACGGAGTGAGGTCGCTGGCATGAAGCGGAACCCAACCGATACCCCGACGATTCCATATAATGCGGTGAGCGGTCATATTCAAAAAGGAGTCAGGATGAACTACTCGAGAAGAGACTTTGGCATCGTGGCAGGTGGCGCCCTGGCGGCGTTTGGATGCTCTCCGGAGGCAGCCGATCAGCCCGCCGCCGAAACCCCGGCGGCGGATCGGATCCCGGTGGCGGTCGAGACCTGGTGCTTCAAGGAACTGCTGGCTGAAGACCCTGAAGGGACATTGGCCCAGGTGGCGGGCATGGGCTACGAAGCGATCGAACTGGCCCACTACTACCGCTGGGAAAATCTGACAGCAGACCGCGTACGCAAGGTGCTCGATGAGACCGGCTTGAAGGTATGCAGCTCGCATGTGAACCTGGCCAGCATCGAGGACGACGCCCTTCCGGCAACGGTTGAGTATCACAATAAGATTGGCAACTCGGTGCTGATTGTTGCATCTCTTCCGCACCAGGAGTCGGCTGCCGGGTGGCTGGACATGGCCAAGCGCTTCGATGAGCGGGCGGCAAAGGTCGGCGAGAATAAAATGCGTCTCGGCTATCACAATCATGCCGGTGACTTTGAGCCCCTGCCGAGCGGCGAGGTCCCGTGGGAGATCTTCTTCAACAACACATCGAAGCAGGTGATCCATCAGCTCGACGTGGGCAATATGCCGAAGGAATATCAGGACCCGGTGAAATATCTGAAAATGTACCCGGGCCGGACGCATTCCATCCACGTCAAGGATCGCGATGCCGAGCACAACCAGGTGCTGGTTGGACAGGGCATCCTGCCTTTTGACCAAATTTTTGAGCTGTGCAGGACCATTGGTGGAACCGAGTGGTACATCGTGGAGTATGAGGCCGAAGCCTATCCGCCCCTGGAGGCGGTACGGATGTGCCTGGAAAGCCTCAATCAGATCAGGGCCTAGCTCTGGTCAAGGCGCCCGCCGGGCAGAAGACCCGCCCAACAGCCGGTCGCGGCGAAGAGAGTGTCCCGTCGCGATCCGGACTTAGCGGGGGGGGTCGGGTGGACTTAGCCGTGATGAACCCCCCTGTTCTTCTTGAAGGACGGGTTTAACCATGGCTGGATCGGCATCCGGCGATACCGCGAGCACAAAGGCCCGGTGACGCTGCGTGACTTCGCGCAGGAATGGCAGGCCGAGCAGTGCCGGCCCGATGAAACGGACCATCGAGAGGATGCCGAGAGCGGCCCCGGTGGGGGCGTCGATATAACCGCGGTAGAGGCTGATCAGAGCCACGTCCCTGGTTCCGATTCCACCCAGCGTAAAGGGAACAAAGCCGGCCAGCAGAGCAAGCGCGTTCCTGCCCAGGACGGCCGACAAGGGCGCCGAGCCGCCGAGCGCCAGCAAGAGGCAGTGCATCTGTATTAACTGCAGGAACCAGATGGTGATCGAGATGGTCGCGATCATGGCCAGCCGGCCGGGACTCGACCAGAAGTAGAGTTGCACCTCCCGCCAGGCGCTCATGGCGGCTTCCACTCTCGGCCGGCGTCCGGACCCGGCTACCCTCCGGAGACCACGGAGAGCCAACCCCGCGAACGCACCGGAAAACATCATCAGCACCATCCCGATGAAACCGAGGGTGATCCCGCGGGCCAGACCCGCATACGATTCCCTCATATCGGGCGCGAGATAAATTCCCGCGACGCACCAGGCAAGCAGCACGGCGACGTCGGTCATTTTGTCGAAGATCACCAGCGACCCGGCAAAGGATGGTGACAGATGGCCCCTCCGCGTCAGAAACCAGGCCTTGCCGATCACACCTGAGCCCGAGGGCATAGAGACATCGATCGATCCGGTGGCAAGACGGATCTTGATGCTCTCCCACAGATTCAGGTGCTCGGCGCGGGGCGCGAGCAGAACCAGCTTCCAGGAAGCCAGCACAACCACCGGCAACACGAATGCCGCTCCCAGGGCGAAAAAGCCGAGGTCCGCGTTCCGGATCGCGGCCCACAACTCTCCGACTGGGATCTTCCAATACAGGAGAGCAAGAATCGTGAGGCTAACAAAGAAGGGGAGGAAGCGCTTCATGGGCGTATGCTTCCCATTGTGGCGCGGTTATTCAGATCTCCACATAACACCCTCATTACACGTATGTTACCGCGCTTCCTCGACGCTCGTCCCGGTTTCCCGTTCACCGGACGAAAAAGCCGCTTGAACAGCAAATCTCGGCCTTTCAAAACAAAGAGTGATGCGTAAACAAGATCTTTTTGTATGATTGTGAGCGTACATGGAGCGTGGCGGCGCTGTGGTTCCCGTCGCCAGGCTGCGCAAAGAGATGGGCATCAACATTGGGCTGGACATTGGCGCGATCAGCCTGAAGCTGGCCGCGCTCGGGACACCGGAGGAGAGGCCGGCGCTCGAGAAGGTGTGTACATCGTCTTCCTTTCGCCTGGTCGAGATGCCGAAGGACGGAGCGGCGTGGCCGCTGGTTCTATCGGAGTATCGGCGGATCGCTGGGAGTCCGATTCAATCGACTTACGACCTCCTGCAGGAGTTCTACGAGCATGTTCCCGAGGAGAAGATCGCCGGCTTGCGGGTCACGGGATCGGGAAGCCGGACCATCGCACAGATTTTGGGCATCTACTTCGAGAACGAGTTCAAGGCCATCGCCAGGATGATCGGGATCTTTTGCCCCGACGCGCGGACGGTGTTCGAGATCGGCGGTGAAAGCTCGAAGTACTTACAGCTCGAGCGGGACCGGCGGACCGGCGCCGTGGGAATCGTCGATTACGATCGCAGCGGCGAGTGCGCCGCCGGAACCGGATCATTCCTCGACCAGCAGGCGGCTCGGCTCGGCTACTCGGTGGAGGAGATCGGTGAAGTGGTCCGCGGGACAAGAACCGCCGCGCGCATCGCCGGACGGTGCTCGGTGTTCGCCAAGAGCGACATGATTCATGCCCAGCAGAAGGGCTACACGCCGGGCGAGATCCTGCGCGGGCTATGCGACGCAGTGGCGCGGAACTTCAAGTCAAGC
>CAYLSS010000198.1:1337-6876 GCA_964385765.1 uncultured Solibacteraceae bacterium | reverse complement strand
AGAACCGGCGGGTGGTGGCGCTCGACATGGGCGCCCTCATCGCCGGCGCCAAGTTCCGCGGCGAGTTCGAGGAACGCCTCAAGGCAGTCCTGAAGGAAGTCCAGGAGTCCGACGGCCAGGTCATCCTCTTCATCGATGAGCTCCACACCGTCGTCGGGGCAGGGAAGGCCGAGGGAGCCATGGATGCCGGCAACCTCCTCAAGCCCATGCTGGCTCGTGGCGAGTTGCATTGCATCGGCGCCACGACGATGGACGAATATCGCAAGCACGTCGAAAAGGACGCTGCTCTGGAACGCCGCTTCCAGCCCGTGCTGGTTGATCAGCCGAGCGTTGAGGATACCATTTCCATCCTCCGCGGCCTCAAGGAGCGTTATGAGGTCCACCATGGGGTACGAATCAAAGACTCTTCGCTCGTAGCGGCCGCCGTCCTCTCCAACCGCTACATCACTGACCGTTTCCTGCCCGACAAGGCAATCGACCTGGTGGATGAGGCGGCTGCCAAGCTGCGCACTGAGATCGACTCCATGCCAGTGGAGATCGACGAGATTCATCGGCGCACCATGCAGCTCGAGATCGAGCGTGAAGCATTGCGCAAGGAGAACGATGACGCCTCTCGGGAACGCCTTTCCAAGCTCGAACGTGAGCTCGCCGAGCTGCGGGAAGAAGGCTCCGCCCTTCAGGCCCGCTGGCAGGCCGAGAAGACCGGCGTCCAGCGACTGCGCGCCTTGAAGGAGCAGATCGAGGAAACGAAGATCCAGATCGAGCGCGCCGAGCGTGAATACGACCTCAATCGGGCCGCCGAGCTCAAGTACGGCCGTCTCGCTCAGCTCGAACGCGATCTGGCCGCGGCCGAAGCGCAGATGGAAGCAGCGAAACAGGGCCCGCGGCTGTTGAAAGAAGAAGTTGACGAAGAGGATATCGCTCAAGTTGTCAGTCGCTGGACAGGCGTGCCGGTGGCCAGGCTGCTCGAAGGTGAGATGGAAAAGCTGCTCCACCTGGAGAGTTCGCTGCATGAGCGCGTCATCGGTCAGGACGAGGCCGTCCGGGCGGTGGCGGAAGCCGTCATGCGCGCTCGCGCCGGCCTGAAGGATCCCCAACGGCCCATCGGCAGCTTCATCTTCCTGGGACCCACCGGCGTCGGGAAGACCGAGCTCGCCCGGGCGCTGGCCGAGGCGCTGTTTGACGATGAGAACGCCATGATCCGGATCGACATGTCCGAGTACCAGGAAAGGCACACGGTCGCGCGCCTGATTGGGGCGCCTCCCGGTTATGTCGGCTATGACGAAGGCGGCCAGCTCACTGAAGCCGTGCGCCGCCGGCCGTACTCGGTAATCTTGTTCGACGAGATCGAGAAGGCCCATTCGGACGTCTTCAACGCCATGCTCCAGATCCTCGATGACGGACGCCTGACCGATGGTCAGGGCCGCACGGTTGACTTCAAAAACACGATTGTGATTATGACCTCGAATACCGGTAGCCACAGGATTCTCGAATATCGCGGGGGTCTGGAAGGCGACCAGTATGGCATGATGAAACGCGCCGTCTTGGAGGAATTGCGCCGTGAATTCCGGCCCGAATTCTTGAACCGGCTCGATGAAATCATCGTTTTCCACGCCCTGGCCGACCAGCATCTCATCCAAATCGTCGACATTCAGCTCCGCGGGCTGCGGTCGCGCCTCGCGGATCGGCACGTCGGCATCGCGCTTGATCAGAGCGCCCGCGAGCATCTCGTCAGAGTCGGCTATGATCCCACTTACGGTGCCCGTCCCCTCAAGCGCGCGATTCAAAGAGAAATCGAGACGCCTCTGGCGCGTCTCCTACTCGAAGGAAAAATTCGTGATCACCAGTTGATGAAAGTCACAATTGACCCATCCAGCGGCGGTCTGAGCTTCGATGCGACGGAGGAATCCGCCTCCACTGACGAAGACTCCCGCCCGGTTGCGTCGGAGAAACGAGGATAATGGTCTACAACTAACTTATGTCGCAAGCAACCAAACGACTGACCATGCTGTACTCGACTCTGGCCGAGCCCGCTCAGGCGACCACTTGGCGCCCGGCCGCCGACGTCTACCGCACAAAAGATGGCTGGCTGCTGAAGTTTGAAGCGGCTGGCCTGCAGCTCGACGACGTGAGCGTCTCCGCACACGATTCGGCAATCACCGTTGTCGGCGTGCGGCGCGATCGAATGAAAGAAGAAGGCTGTTTGCTGTACTCCATGGAGATTCCTTACAGCCGCTTCGAACGCACGGTGCATTTACCGTGTAGCATCGATTCCGCCAAGCTGGACGTCCAATATATAAACGGAATTCTGCTGGTTCGCGTGACTGTCTGATTATGAAGGAGTACGCATGAGCGACGATCAATTTGTTCAAACACTGCCATTACTGCCCCTGAAAAATACGGCGCTCTTTCCGCATCTGCTGATGCCGTTGTCGGTGGGCCGCGCAAAGTCGGTCGCCGCCGTTGAGGCAGCGCTTGCGACGGAAGAAAAAGAGCTTGCGGTGTTTGCCCAGAAGGACGCCTCCATAGAGGTTCCCGAGCACGATGACCTCTACACCTACGGCACCAAGGCCGTGGTCCGGAAAGTCGCGCGTCCGAATGAGAATTCGGTCGAGTTGCTCGTCCTCGGCGTCGAGCGGATCATACTGCTGGCAAGTGAGGCGGTCGACGAGAACAGGTACCTCGAGGCCAAGGTCCGGATCTCTCCGGCGCCGTGCGAGTTGACGCCCGAGACGGAAGCTCTCCAGCGCTCCGTGGTGGAGTTGGCCGGAAAAGTCATTTCCATTACGCAGCCCCAAATGCAGATTGACGTGAATCAGCTTGTCCAGGGCAAGGAAGATCCAATGAAGCTCTGCTTCCTGATCGCCTCGATGCTCGGCCTCGGTCTCGAGAAGGAGCAGACGCTGCTCGAAGCGCAGACCTGCACCGATGGGTTGCGCCTGTTGCACACCTACCTCTCTCATGAGCTGCAGGTGCTGGAGCTGCGTTCTAAGATCGCCGATGAAGCGCGTACCGAGATGAGCAAGGAGCAGCGCGAGTACCTGCTCCGCCAGCAGATGCGCGCCATCCAGCAGGAGTTGGGCGAGAAGAATCCAGAAGCAGCCGAGATCGAGATGCTCAAGGAGCGTTTCGAAGAGACCGACCTCCCTGACGAAATCCGCAAAGAGGCCGAACGCGAGTTGAAGCGCCTGGAGCGCCTGCCGCCGCAGTCGCCGGACCATCATGTGGTGCGCAGCTACCTCGAGTTGGTTCTGGAACTGCCCTGGAGAATCTCGACCGAGGATAAGCTCGACATCGCACGGGCGCGTGAGATCCTCGACCAGGATCACTACGACCTGAAAGAAGTCAAAGAACGGATCCTCGAGCATCTCGGCGTCCTCAAGATGAATCCGAAGGCCAAGGCCCCGATCCTCTGCTTCGTGGGCCCGCCGGGTACCGGTAAGACATCGCTCGGACAGTCGATCGCGCGTTCGCTCGGCCGTAAGTTCGAGCGCTTCAGTCTCGGCGGCATGCATGACGAGGCCGAGTTGCGTGGCCATCGCCGCACCTACATTGGCGCGATGCCGGGACGTCTGATCCAAGCCATCCGCCGCGCGGGCGCCAACAATCCGGTCCTGATGCTTGACGAGGTCGACAAGCTGGGCAGAGACTTCCGCGGTGATCCGGCATCCGCCCTGCTTGAAGTGCTCGACCCGGAGCAGAACCACACCTTCCGTGACAACTATCTGGATCTGCCCTTCGATTTGTCGAACGTGATGTTCATTACCACGGGCAACACGCTCGAGACGATTCCGCAGCCGCTGGTCGACCGTATGGAGGTCCTCCGGCTCTCCGGCTACAGCGAGCACGAGAAGGCCGAGATCGCCAAGCGCTACCTGATCCCACGCCAGCTCAAGGAAGCCGGCCTGACCCCGGAGAAATGCGAGATCACTGACGAGGCGCTGCACGGAGTCATCCGCAACTACACTCGAGAAGCCGGACTGCGCCGGCTCGAAAGGGCCATCGGACGTCTTTGCCGCAAGGCCGCGCTGAAGTTCGCCGAGGGAGAATCCGAAGCCATCGTGATTAAGGCAGAGGATCTGATCGAGTTTCTCGGTCCTCAACCCTTCATGCCCGAGGAGGCCCGCAAGGAGGTCCCGCCGGGTGTTGCGGTGGGCCTCGCCTGGACTCCGGTCGGCGGCGAGGTGCTCTATGTCGAGGCCACTTACTTGCCCGAAGGCAAGGGGCTCACCCTGACCGGGCAGCTTGGCGAGGTCATGAAGGAATCCGTTCAGGCCGCCCAAAGCTGGGTCCGGGCCCATGCCGACACCCTCGGAATCGACCCCGAACGCTTTACGAAAAATGGAGTCCACGTCCATGTCCCGGCCGGCGCCATCCCGAAAGACGGACCCTCGGCGGGGATCACGTCAGCGGTGGCCCTGGCCTCGGTCCATACCGGACATGCGGCCCGGACCGATACCGCAATGACCGGTGAAATCACGCTGACCGGGCTTGTACTGCCCATCGGAGGCGTCAAGGAGAAGGTGCTGGCCGCCAAGCGCGCCGGCATCAAGCGCGTGATCCTTCCGAAGCCCAATCAGAAGGACCTGCGCGAGTTGCCCGATGAGATCCGAGAATCGATGGAGTTCCTTTTTGTCGACAAGATTGAAGAGGTTCTCGAAGCTGCCATCCCGGCCCTGGCCGATCGGCTCCATCTTGTCGGCGCAAGGTAAGAATCGTCTCCGTTCGCACGGGCCTCCTCGCGGGGCCCCTTACCTTCCGAAGATCTACCAGGTACGCTTCCCAGAGCTTTTTTCTTAGCTCCTGAAACTTTGGTACTAGACCTGCTACGCAATGTTCATGCTGGCGATGCCACTGTGGACCGGACAGCGCGGCGATGAGTCCCAGACCTTTGAAGAGACGGAACTTACCTTCTTAGCGCTGCTCCTGAGGAAGGCCTCGCTGCGGTTCGGACAAGAGATTAACGAAGAGGATCGAGGTAAGTTCTTCCTTGCCGCCGGTAATTATTTCCAGGCTTCGTGGGCCGAACTGGAGACGCTCGGGTCCGCCGGCTTGCCATTGGACGAAATTCCTGTCTTGTTGCACGCATCCCGTCATGCCGGGGTCGATTCGGGGGAGGTTTTGACCCGCCGGCAGAGAGGGGAATCCTGGCTGGAGATTTTCTCCAGTTACTGTGTGCCGCCGGGCAGTTATTACGTTCCATTGATAAGCGGGATTCGAACGTCCCCGACCCGACCCTACCACTACCACCGCAAATCGGCCCGCGAAGCCTGGAAACGGCAGCAACTCTTCGACGTCGATTTCGTCAACCTGGTCAACGTCAAGTTTCTGGCCCAGCACTACCGTCTGGAGCCGGACCAAATCGTGGCGCTGCGAAATGCCGGATGGCCTTTCATCCGGATCCACTGTGCGGTAAGCAGGGAGGAGCATAGTACCTAGTAGCTAAGCTAGACTCGAGTAGCTCCGGGCTACCGGGTCATCGTGCGGGCAGGCGCGGCTAAGATGCCCGCATGGCAACGGGCCAGGCGCGAGGGTCCCG
>CAYLSS010000198.1:0-1327 GCA_964385765.1 uncultured Solibacteraceae bacterium | reverse complement strand
GCCGACACGGAGCTTTATCGGTACCGGTATAAACTCGACGGCGACGACAAGCCGGACATCCTGGCCGCCGGTGACAGCGGAATCATCTGGCTGATCAACCCAACTTGGAGAGAGCATCCGGTCATTGCGGACGGAGGCCTCACCCCGCCGGCCGAAGCGGGTCGGTTTGCGATCGGACGGGTGAACGGGGTTCGCCATCTGGCGATCATCCAGAAGCCGGCCGGCGCCGGCGGCGTCATCCTTCGCCAACCGGTGACGGAGCCCGACCCGCACCAGGGCACACGCGTCGAGCCCGAGATCCGGCTGGCGCCCTGGCAGCGAGACCGGGCGCTCGCGGGACGGATCGTAGCGCTGGCCTGGGCCGATTTCGACGGCGACGGCTCCGATGAGCTGGCCGCTGCCGGCGACGGCATCATCGTCTATGACCGGAACGCCGCGGGGGCCTGGCGTGAGACTCGGATTGCCCGCGGCGACTTCACCGCCGTCGCCGCCGCTGACCTCGATGACGACGGTCTGGCCGACCTCGTCGCCGCCGGCCGCCGGGGAACGCTCCAGGTCTTTCGGAGCGAATCCCATCAGCCTTGGAGGCGGCACGTCATCGCCGGCGGCGGAATGAATCAGACGGCCATCGCGGCCGATTTCACCGGCGACGGTCGAATGGACGTCATCGCCAGCTTTGGCGGGCACAGGCGCAGCGTCCTCTACGTCGCACCGGGCTGGAAGCCCGTGATCCTGCAGACCCGGACCGCCGCCATCCACAGCGAGGTCATCGATGTCGACCGCGACGGCGATCCGGACTACATCGGCGCCCGTTACAGTCCGGGTTTGGTCTTCTGGCTCGAGACGCCCGCGGATCCGATGACGGATCCCTGGAAGTTCCATGTCATCGATGATGCCCAGGACGGAGGCGTCAACGGAGTCCACGGACTGATTACCGGCGATATCGACGGCGACGGGCAGTTGGACCTCGTCGCCAACAGCGCCCAGCCGAAGGGCGCCCTGCCAAACTCGCTGGTTTGGTTCGAGATCCCGGATGATCCGGCGAAGCGCTGGGATCGCCATGTCTTCGCCGCCGGTGACGCTCCCGGTTTGAGCCACTATCACGGCGTTGGTGACGTTAACGGAGACGGCCGTCTGGATATCGCCAGCGCCGCCAAGATCGGCGAGGACGGCAACTGGTTCGCCTGGTGGGAGCAGCCCGCGGATCCCGCCGGCGGTCCCTGGCCGAAACATCTCATCGCCGCCGGCGAATCCGGTGCGACGAACATCCTGGTCGCCGACGTCAATGGCGACGGGCGAAACGACTTCGTCGCTTCCCGCGGCCACG
>CAYLSS010000197.1:5101-6883 GCA_964385765.1 uncultured Solibacteraceae bacterium | reverse complement strand
AGAGAAACTCGGTAGTGCCCGCCCGCCGTCCGCACCGGGGAGAATTTCCCCCCCTTGATCCACTTGAGAACCGTGTCACGGGTGACCGAGCAGAGCTTCGCTACTTCTCCAGTGGTCAGTAGGCGTCTATCATCGTCCATTCGCTTGTCGGTCCCTTCAATCATCTCAGGAAGCGGGCGTTGCTAAATTCATAATATACAGATCTTATACTCTGAAGTCAAAGATTTTCGGCATTTTATGCGTTTTCGTGACATCTGAAACCTGCCGCCAGCCTGACAAGGCCTGCGAAATGGCGTTCATCCCAGGTGGCGATTCTTATGGTTCTTCGCCTCGCCCATCTAGCCCGCCCTGACGCTGGGTCGATCCGAATCGCTGGCATCGACTGCACGGAGAGGCCGCGAGCGACTCAGCACCTGATTGGCGTGGTCCCCGATGAAAGCAACCTCTACCCGGAGCTTACCGGTTTCGGGAACCTTTGTTTTGCGCGGCGTTCTACGCGGCCTGCGCAACGCTGAACGGCAGAGCCGGGCTCGGGAACTGCTGGAGACGTTCGGCCTGGCGCAAGCGGCGGACCGGAAGACATCTTCGTGTGGATCACCGGCGTTGAGGCTGACGCCATGCGCAAGCAGAAGGAGAAGGCGAGGAGCGGCACAGCATGACGGACTTATTCCCGGAATACCCGGAATGTGAATAATGGAATTGGTGCGGAACACGTTAAGGACTGGCAGAAGCTGGCTCAAGAGGTTGTTGGGGAGCCGTCCCGTCTTTTCCATCGTGGCGCTTACCGGGCTGGCCGGGATTCTGGCGCTTATGGCCGTGCTTCAGTACCGCTGGACGGGGCAGATCAGTGAATCTCACAGGGAGCGGCTTGAGGTCAGCCTACAGAGTTCGGTCCGCGAGTTCCAGCGGACCTTCTACGGCCTTCTGCTGGAAGTGTGCGCGGGCCTGTCGGTGGACCCAGGCGCCATGGAGAGGCAGCAGTGGGATCGGCTCGCAGCACACTATCAAGAGTGGTTTCTGGAAGCTCCGCATCCCGAACTCGTGCGAGGCCTGTTCGTCTGGAAAGCCGGAACCGGCGGTCCTCCGCAGGTAAAGGAGCTTCAAAGTTCCACCGCTCAATTCGAGAGCGTCTCGCCCCCAGAGTGGTTGAAGCCGCTCGAACAGCGGCTTCAGAATCTGGAGATGCCCGGGGTTGGCCTCCGGGGCCGCGGCTTTCACCCCCATTTCTGGTTTCTGGCCGGCGACCGGCCTCTCCTCATTCATCCCACGGGCCGTTCCGCCGCGATACCGTCCTTACTCCTGATCGCCGAGCTGAGTGCGCCCTATCTCGAGAGGCAACTCCTGCCCGCCCTAGCACATCGTTACTTTTCCGGCCAGGACGGTCTGATCTACCACGTGGCGATCCTCGCGGAATCCGACGGGCACATCGTGTATCGGTCAGATCCAAAGCTGACCGCAGCCGATTTCAAGAGCGCCGATGTGAACGTGGATCTACTCCTCGAGCCGCGGGAATACTTCGGGGGCGAGTCGAGGCCTGGATGGGGGAGGCGAAGAGCGCCGGCGGCCGTGGTGGTGTCGACCGTGAACCGGGAAGCGGACTGGAGGCTCGCGGTCCGGCACACGCAGGGCTCCCTCGACGCCGTCGTGGACAACCTGAGGCGCCGCAATCTGGCTGTCAGTTTCGGCATCCTGTTGGTCCTCGCCGCCAGCATGGGTATGATTCTCGTCTCCGCGCGGCGGGCGCAAAGGCTGGCGAAGCTTCGGGTCGAGTTCGTGGCCGGC
>CAYLSS010000197.1:0-5091 GCA_964385765.1 uncultured Solibacteraceae bacterium | reverse complement strand
TTCCCATGAGTTGAGGACGCCGCTGGCGGTGATCAATTCCGCGGCGGAGAACCTGGCCGACGGAATTGTCGCCACACCGGAACAAGTGAAGTCGTATGGCTCGCTGATCCGGCACGAAGGCCAGCGCCTGACAGAGATGGTGGAGCAAACACTGCTGTTCGCGGCGGGGAGCGCCGCGCGCCACAGGTATAATCTCCAGCCGGTTGAGGTGGCCGCCGTGGTGGACCGGACTCTTGCCGAGGCGCAGCCCATGCTTCGAGCGGCCGGATTGTCCGTCGACAAAGAGGTCGAACCGGACCTGCCTCTGGTACGGGCCGATGCGGCGGCCCTCGGACGCTGCCTGCACAGTCTGATCACAAACGCCGTACGATACGCCGCGACCGGCCGGCGGCTGGCCATTCGCGCCGCGCTGGCAGCGGCCGGCCGGGACCAGTACGAAGTTCAAATCGGCGTGCGGGATTACGGTCCGGGAATCGACCCAGCGGACTTCCCCAATATCTTCGAGCCTTTCTACCGCGGCCGCCCGGCCACCGAAACCGGGGCGCATGGGGCGGGACTGGGACTGAGCCTCACCCGAGAGACCATGGAAACAATGGGCGGCCGCGTCACTGCAACGAGCACGCCCGGCGAGGGCAGCACTTTCACGCTTCACCTGGCGGCCGCCAATGGGGCTGGACCGCCCTCGGGCGGAGACGGACCGCGGAAGCTGTGATGGACCAAAACATTCTTCTGGTCGAGGACGAAGCCGGCCTGCGAATTACACTGGGAGACCGGTTGCGGAACGAAGGCTACCGCGTGGAAACGGCGAGCGACGGCGAAGAAGGCTACCAGCGCGCCGTCAATGATTCTTTCGACTTAATCATCCTCGATGTCATGCTGCCGCGGAAGAACGGCCTGGACGTCTGCCGTGATCTGCGTCAGTGCGGGATCACGACGCCGGTCCTGATGCTCACCGCGAGAGGGCAGACGGTGGACAAGGTCGTGGGCCTGAAGCTGGGCGCGGACGACTATCTCACCAAGCCGTTCGAGATGGCGGAACTGCTGGCGCGAGTGGAGGCTCTCTTGCGCCGGTCGGCGGCGCCGGCCGCTCCTCCCGCCGCTTATCGGTTTGGCTCCATCCGCGTCGATACCCGGCGCACCGAGGTGGTGAGGGAAGGCGCGCCGCTCAGCCTGTCGGCAAAGGAGTACCAGCTTCTTTGCTACTTCATTGAGCACCGGGGAGAGACTCTTTCGCGGGATGTGTTGCTCCGGGACGTATGGGGCTACAAGGCGAGCACCTCGACCCGCACCGTCGATGTACACGTGGGCTGGCTTCGCCAGAAACTCGAAGACGATCCGAGACAGCCCCGCTGGATCGTGACCGTCATTGGCTTGGGCTACAAGTTCATCGGGTAGCAAGGAGGAAGGAGCAGGAAACGGCGGCAGACTACCCTGCAATGACTGCCGCCGTTGGCAGGGGGTGCTACGGCTAAGTGGTTGCCGTGCCGGCGCCTCCCATGCAGTCCATACCCATGCCGCCCCGGCCATGGCCGCGCCTGCCGAAGCTGCGGCCGTGCAACCCGTCGAACTGCTCTTGCTGGCCGGCATTGAGGATGGCCCGGAATTGAGCGGTTGCCTTGGCATGGATGGCATGCATCTGCCCCATCAGCGCGCCCAGGCTCGCGGCCAGCTCGTCGATGTTGCCCGCATTGGCCTGGACCGCCTCCCGCAGGTTTTCACGAGTTTCTACGATTGACGGCTGGAGCGCCGCCGCCGATTCCCGGGCAGCGTTGAAGATCGCCTCGGCCTTCACTTTTTGCGCTTCGTCGAGACTCAAGACCACAGCCAGACGCTCCAGCCGGTTATCCATTCCCCCGGGACTCGTTCCGTTTTGCAGGTGCCCGCCGCGCCGGGAACCGAATCCCGGGCCTTGGGCGATCAGCAGTGCGGCCGAAATCGCCGCGACTCCAAGAACCTTGTATGACATTGCCATTTCACTACCTCCGCCTGAGAAGACGCATTGCCGTTCCGCGAGGTACACTCGGCCAGGTAAAAACGGCGTAAAAGAACCTTTTCCTCGATTTAACCCGTGGGCGGTATCTCCGGTCCTGAAATTCCGCGTCGTTGCTGACAGGAGCCAATTACCGCGATGTTCCGTCCCAGGATGCCCCTCGTTGCCGCGGCGCTCATGGCGCTTGCCCCGCTACTGTCCTCCCAGACCGCCACACATCGTGCCATCGGAGAGGTGAAGAACTACGATCCCGTCAGCCGGACGTTGATCCTGGCCACCGACGGCGGCAGGACCCTGACCGTCACGGCCGGCCCGGACGCTCGCTGCCTCACGGTTTCACCCGGGGAAACCGATCTGAAGAACGCCACCGGCTGTTCCCTGACCCAGATTGAAGCCGGCGACCGCATCCTCGCCAGCGGTGAGAGTTCCGACGAGCCGCCCGGTTTTGTGGCCATCCTTCTGGTCGTGATGAAGAAGGCCGAGCTGGAAGAGGAGTACGCCCGGAAGATCGAGGAGTGGAGAGAGCGCGGAATCACCGGCCGGATCGTGGCGCTAGACGCCGAGGGGAGGGAAATCCGGTTGGCCGTCTCATCCCTTCAAGGGAACAGGACCATTCTCGTCGAAGCGCCGGAAGCCGCCACGATCCTCCGTTATGCCCCGGACTCGACTCGATACCGTGACGCGCGATCCAGCTTATTCGCGGAGTTGCGGCCGGGCGACCAGTTGCGTGTCCTTGGAGAAGAGACGGCTGGCGGAGAGCGCGTGGTGGCCAGGGAACTTGTCGCCGGGGCGTTTCGCACGGTCGTGGCCAGCATCGCCGCGATTGACACTAGTTCCGGAACCATCCAGGCAACCGACCTGGAGCGCGGCGCCGCCATCACCTTTCAAGTCGGCGCTGAAACCGTCATCAGGCGCCTCCCGGAAAGAATGGCGCAGATGCTCGCCCGGCGAATGAACCCGGCAACCGGGGCCGGCGCCGGCGCCGCCGGCGGACCGCCGGGAATGGGTTTTCAGCAACTATTGGAGCGCGCGCCGGAGATCGCCCTAGAGGAATTGAAGCCGCAAGAAACAATCGTCGTCTCATGCTCGGCGGAAAACGGCGGCGTTGCTGCCGGGGCCATCACCATCGCAGCGGGGGTGGAGCCCCTGACCAGGGCCGCGATGCAGGGAAGCGGCCCGCTGGCCGGCAGATGGAACCTGGAAATCGACATCATGCAGTAGCGTAGCGGGAGGTGAATCATGACTTTTCGAACATCGTTCTTAGGACTGGCGCTGGTCGCCTCCTTGTTGTGCGCGGCGGCGGGGCTGGCACAGGAGACACAACCGGGCGGAGCAGTAAGCGGTGTGGTAACGGATGAAAGCGGCGCCGTCGTGCCAAACGCGGTCGTAAGCGTCACCGGCCCTGGGGAACTCGTGCGCGCCGTCGCGGCCGACTCCTTCGGCGCGTACCAGCTAAGCGGCCTGCCCCCGGGGAGGTACACGATTCAGGCGAGCGCGCCCGGCCTCGCCACCATGCACGCCGTGTCATTGGACATCGGCCCCGGTGACCGCCATGAGGTCGATGTTGTGCTCCACGTCCTGCTCGAAAAACAGGTCATCACGGTGGACGAGAACCCAGCCGGCGAGGTCAGCGTCGATCCGGCGCAAAACGTGGGCGCCATTATCCTTCGCGGGACCGACCTTGACGCTCTTTCCGACGACCCAGACGAACTCGCCGACGAGCTCAAGGCGCTCGCCGGCCCGTCCGCCGGCCCCAAGGGCGGCGAAGTCTTCGTGGATGGTTTCTCCCGCGTGCGCATTCCGCCCAAGCAATCGATCCGTGAGATCCGCATCAACACGAACCCGTTCTCGGCCGAATACGACCACATTGGCTTCGGCCGCATCGAGATCCTCACCAAGCCGGGCAGCGACAGGTTTCACGGCGAGGCGAGTGTCAGATTCAGCGACGAAAGCCTGAACTCGCGAAACCCGTTCGCTGCCAACCGCGCGCCCTACCAGATGCGGAACTTCAGCGGCAGTCTCAGCGGCCCGCTTGGGAAAAGCGCGTCCTTCTTCCTCGACTTCGAGCGGCGGGAGATCGATGACAACGCGGTCGTCAACGCGACGGTTCTCGGGGCCGATCTTCTGCCGATGACCTTCAGCCAGGCGGTGCTGACCCCGCACAAGCTTACCGAGTTCAGCCCCCGGCTCGATCTCCAGCTCACCCAAAACCATACGCTGACGGGACGCTATCGCTACTCGCGAAACAACCACCAGGATCAGGGAATCGGCCAGTTTTCCCTTCCCGCGACCGGCTTTGACGCGGCCATGGCGAACCACACGCTCCAGGTCACCGAGACCGCCGTGCTCGGTGTCACGGCCGTCAACGAGACGCGTGTTCAGTTCATTCGCAGCCGTACAGAGCGGGACGGTGACAACTCGATCCCCACCACACACGTGCTTCAGGCGTTTCGTGACGGTGGCGCCCAGGTGGGCTACTCGGTCAACGAAGCGGATCATTGGGAGATCCATAACCTCACCACGAAATCCGTCGGGGCCCACACGCTGAAGGTCGGCGCGCGGCTGCGAGCCGTGAGCGTCAACGATCTGTCTCCGCAAAACTTTGGCGGCACGTTTACCTTCAGTGGCGGGACCGCGCCACGGCTTGATGCTGCCAACGCGGTCATTTTGGACTCCTCCGGCCGGCCCGTGACGGCGCCCATTACCTCTATTGAACGGTATCGCCGTACGCTGCTATTCCAACAGCAGGGATTGAACGGCCCGGAGATACGCGCACTGGGGGGTGGGGCGTCCCAGTTCTCCATCGCCGCCGGAGATCCTCTGGCCAGCGTCGGCCAGACCGATCTGGGCCTCTTCCTGCTCGATGATTGGCGCGCACGGCCGAACCTCTCGCTGAGCTTCGGCCTGCGATACGAGACCCAGGGCAACATCGGAGGCCGGACTGATCTGGCCCCGCGGCTCGGTCTGGCTTGGTCTCCGGGACGATCGAGCAAGACCGTGTTTCGCGGCGGCGCGGGCATCTTCTACTCTCGCGTCGACGAGAATCTCACGCTCCAGGAGCGGCGTTTCGACGGCGTCACACAACAGCAGTATATCGTTCG
>CAYLSS010000196.1:0-6889 GCA_964385765.1 uncultured Solibacteraceae bacterium | reverse complement strand
GTTCGAGGTCCGGGGTTTGCTAACCGGCCCGGAGGGCGGCCTTCCGGTCACTCCCAGAAACACCATCGGCAATCTCTTCTTCGGCAGCGAAGGCTGGATGCTAGTCGAGAGGAGCGGTTTCCGGGTCTATAAGGGCGAGGAAAACGAGCTCGTGATGGAGGAAAGCGCCCAGATGCTTGACGGCACTGTCGAGCATATGGAGAATTTCCTTACCGCCGTCCGCAGCCGCAACCACAAGGACCTGGCAGCCGACGTCGAGGTCGGAGTCATTTCAGCGAACCTTTGTCATCTCGCCAACATCAGCTATCGCGTTGGCCGCCGCGTCCATCTCGACCGGCGTGGCCGGAGCTTTATCAACAACTGGCAGGCCAATGATCTGCTCACCCGCGATTACCGCGAGCCCTACGTGGTGTGACAGAAACGCCACTATTTCAAAGCTTTGGTAAGAAACAATCCCGTCATCGGTGCATCCTCCTCCACAGACTAGCTGCAATTTGCCGGCGCACGACAATAGGTACATGGTGGAGTCGGCCAGAAGCAGTTATTGTTGCAGCAGCGCTTCTTCTCGACGTCCGTGCACTCGTATGTTGTGCAAACCAGATTAGCGCAAGATGCCTGGTGTCTGTTGAAGAAATTGGTTCAGAAACCCCGAGGCGCAACACGGAAGCAGGGAACGCCGGGAATTACGCGCCGCCGTATCGCCGGAACGTTCCGTTCCGGCGACGTCGATCTAAAGATCGACCCAATCTACGACTCCGTGCGCGGCGACCCAAGGTTCCGCAAGCTGCTGGCTGATCTGAAGCTCGACTGATAATGCTGCTCTTTCATGTAGATCGAGTAGATCGACGGCGTCAAAGCCGTCTACCTGCGGCGGCCAATTAAGAGAGACTCCCCGAAGAAAGACGACGGTTCCCGAAGAACCTGATACAGGAGCGCTCCCACTTTCTTGGCCCGGGTTCCAAGCCGGTTGTCTTAAACAGGCTCGTAGAGCCACGACGGGTAGCGGGTGGAGATCGAATTCGTTTTCTGCCCTATCAAATAGACACATTCTTCGCGAAAAGGAACGATTGATTTGATGGCTGCCATCGCCTTTGTCACGACCTTGTGCTTTCCAAGGCGATTTCGATAGGGCGCTGTCTCGATGTGCCTTACTGTGAATCCTGAATCGCGGAATAGTAACAGTAGCTCCTTCGGAGTATATTCCCGAAAGTGTTTTGCCTCCGGAACCAGGGTTGGGATGACATACTTGCTAAACAGTTGCGGATGAACACCGAGCCAGAGCGCCCGGGCAGCGCGAATCGATACCGCGTTGGGCGTGGTTAACACCAAGGTGCCGTTAAGACGCAAGATACGGTGAAATTCGGTCATCATGTGCATGGGATCAGCCTGCAGATGTTCGAGCAGCTCACAGCACAGCACGGTGTCGAAGTATTCATCAGAGTATGGAAAGCGGTCGCGCTCGGCATTATAAAGATCGATTGTGCAATGGAAGACTTGACCATCGCGCGCCGTGACCGAAGAGCGCTGGGCGCCGCCAGTGTTCCCGAAGTAGGCGCCACGCACTTCTCCATAGCCAAGGATGTCGCTGAGTGCGGGCGTCATTTGCATATAGCAACCCATTTCCAAAATCCGGCTATTCCGATCGCCCCTGGGCGTTAGTTGGAGAGTTCGAATCAACCGATGATCATGTTCCCGATAGTACGAACCGGCCGGCGAGGCGGGATCGATCCACCGCGCAAAATAGCTGGATACAGTCGATGCAGTCAGCGGAGCTGTATTAGAAGTGGCTTTTGCGGGAATCCGCTGTTTCGTCGATTTCTTGCGCCGGTTCAAGTCTGCTACCGGACCGTGGAGAAAGTCAACATATTGCCGGGCAACCGTGGCCCAGGTACATTCCGCAGCCACCCATCGGCGGGCGCGCTCACCGATCTCGCGAGCCACGTCCGTGTTCGCGGCAAGCCACTTCAAGCACTCAATGATGACTCGCTTCTCGTATTGGTCCCTCGGAATCTTCAGACAGACATCGTCAGGCAGCTCTTGAGCGGCGCCGATGTCGGACACGACCACGGGCCGCCCCAAGCCGAAGGCCCGCATCGTGGTGCCAGACGTCTCACCAAAGGTCGACTGACGAAGGTTGAGTACGATGTCACAACTGCCAAGGTATCCGTCAAAATCGCTCAACGTTTGATGGCCGAGGACGGTAACTCGCTCCTGAAGACCCAGGTCGCGAACGCCCTGCTCGATCGGAACCTGAGGGTGCGGTTCACCGACAACGAGCAAGTGGACTTGGGACAAATCGGCAAGCAGTTGCTTGAAAATCAGAAGGCATTCCCAGGCCTGCTTGTCGGGACGCTGGTAGCCGAAGACGCCGATGAGCGGAACCTTGTCTTCAATACCGAGCCTGCGCCGGTAGTGGCTCATGTCGATAGTGCGCGCTTCAGCGCCGTGAGGAACCACCAACACCGGCCCTTCGAAGCCTCGCAGCCGGACCTGCCGTTCGGTGAAACGGCTATGGACGATCAATGCCCGGGTACGTTCGAGCAGTCGGCGGAGCATGGTGAATTCGTGCTGCTGCGGTACATCCAGGGGGAGCCTTTTGCCGGTCAGGATGGAGACATCCTTGCCTGTCATCTCGTAGAGAACCTCACGGAGATAGGCATTGTGATTGCCGTGAGCTAGCGTCATTGCCATCACCAAATGATGAACATTTGCTTCGTGCAGCACAGCGACGCCAGGTGAGGCCAGCGCCTTTTGGTAAATGGCCGCGTGGTGAGCGTTGTTGCCGATTTGGTAGACCACGCTATCGAACCCGTCCGTCATGAAGCCGTGAAGTGGTGACTGATAGACCTTCAGCGGCACAATCTCTCTCAAAGCCTCAGCAAGAGAGGCTCCGTAGTCGGCAGTGCCGGTCTTGGCCGGTGGAAGCGGCGTGAACAACGCAACGCTTGGCGTAGCTTTCTGCTTAAGGATCTGCCTCATGAGTTCGTGGAAGTTCACTCTCAGTCGCGCCGACCGATAATGGCATAGTCCTGAGGACCATATAGTAGGCGGTCCAAGCGCTGTGCGAGTTCCAATTCGCGGAAAGGAAGATGCTCGCTTTCTGGTCGCGGGTTTACCTCAAATCGATGGATGACCCTGAATCCGCAATACTCGAAGGTGAATTCCGCGAGTGGCATCGGTATGGGGCGGTGGTGAGTTGGATCCAACCAAAACTGCTCTGTGGCCATGAGTACATTACCAGGGTTTGGAGTCTCGATCAGCAGTGCGCCGCCGGATTTGAGGACTCGAGCCGCTTGCCAAACCAGATTCATCGAATACTCGAAGGGAGAGTGCTCAAGTACGTGAAAGGCGCTAATGACGGCAAGGGAAGCATCACCGGCACGACTCAGATAGTCGACCGCATCGGCCTGTGCCACCTCAATTCCCTTACTCCGGCACTTGGCCACGGCGTCCGGATTGGCATCAACCCCAATCGCTTCCCTGCCGCCGTCGATTACAAGTTGCAGCCATTGTCCCTCGCCGGAGCCAATGTCCAACCATCGGCCAACCGGTAAGCTCGGTTCGAGTTTCTCCAGCACGGACCGATATCCTTCCAGCCGTTGGATATCTTCGGCCTCACGAGACTGGAACCTTTTCTGAAGCTCGAAATAGAGATGCTCAGCATCGATGGAGGCTGCTGAATGCCGCTTATCCCCGATAGGTAGATTCTGGGCCTCCTTTGCCGGCATACTCACTCGCCGGCTGTCCGGCAGCGGTCCGGCCACGCTCGACCTCAATCGGCGATATTCAGCCTCCAGATCCTGCAGCCGATCCGCCATCGACAGGAAACTGCGGAACTTTCTTTCCTCGAGGGAACAGATTCGATTCAGGGCCAAGGCTGTCGCCTCCTGAAACTGCCGAATCTGCGGTGTATACCAGAAGAGAAGCCGCTGCACAATTCCGATCAGCCAGCCCGCAATCAGACCCAACAATGTATTCGGAATCTGAGGATTGCTGCCCACCAGATGCCGTGAGCAGTAGACCTCATTGTAGGAGCTGCTCAACTTCGCGAGGTCATTGGACCAGTCTTCGAGTAGTGTCGAAAATTCATAACTGGTTTGCTGTTCCCGTACCTTCTTGTGTATTGCGGAAACAACCTCCAGGATCCTTGTCTTAGCCATATCGGTTTCTCCGCTGACAGATCATTCAGAACGTTCCAAGTTAGACAAAGTCGACATCGGTGTCTTCATTCCTTCATTAGAAGAGTGTCCAAAACGAATCGCTGCACGGTGTCCTTATGGGTCTCAATTGCAAATGTCGATGCTGTCTTCGCCGACACCCGGCTGGTTGCTACTCGTCTTGCAGCATCAGAAGCCAGGAACTCCACCCACTCTTGAGCAGTGTCCCGAAATACGATTGCAGGATCGGCGAGCGTATGGGTCGACAGACCACGGGCCGCGCTGCGGGTTGCCAGGATCGGTATTCTGTTATACACGCCTTCGGCAAATTTCACACTGACCCCTGCGCCGCTTCTCTCAGGACAGATCAATAGATTGCATCTGCGACCCACCTCGCTGAATGCAGCGGCGATACCGTGTGCAACTACATTCGCCGCGCGCGGGGCGACGCGTTCACTATGCAGCCCATACAAGTGGAGGCGAACCGAACCGCGCATGTGCCGCAAGACGTTATCCATAAACCAACGAACCGCGATGCGGTTTGGCCACCAATTGAAGTCTCCAACAAAGCCAAGCTCCAGAGACCGACCCGTTTCAGGACGCGATATCGGGGATACCGGATAATCGAAAAGCGGCGGAATTGTAAGGGCGTTTAAGCTGCCACAAAGAGACCGCGCACGAACTGTATCGTCATTCGACAGGAAGACCACGTTGGACGCTGCGCGAAGGCCTTCTATCTCGAACTCACGCAGACGGCGCAAATCGCGAGTGAGAATGTTTTTGAATGGAATTAGGATCCTCGGCAGATTCTCGATCTGTGATTGAAACAGCAGATGCTCGACGTTGTGGGCGATAACCAGTCGCGGGATTGAGGGCGGAAGATGATCCACAAGCCACAACAAATCCGAGCCGTTCAGGATGACGAGTCGAAACATCCGGCTCCGTGTTAGTTCTGCGATGGCGTGGCGAAACTGCCGCGAATGAACGAATAGCGCCTTAGAAGGAAGGCTCGAGACGCAACTTTGCATTAGACAGAAAAGCTGCTTTAAGCGCTTGTGTTTTCGCCGCTTCGTATGCGCGGGTACGAATCGCACATGGGCGCTGAGGGGCGGAGACGCAAGGATCGTCGCGAGACCTCGCGAGACTGTTGATGCCCCGTTCAGCTCGGATGAAGGATCCACTATGGACGGCACGAGAATGTGAAGCGAATTCGAGTCGCAGTGTGCCTCTGCCATTTTGGCCAACCGACGGGATATAGACGCCACCAGCCACTCCCCTCTTTGCTTCCAGCAAGCTTACTTGATCCTGATGATTCTGCCAATATAATTCTGGCGGTTGATGCGACTTTGTGTTGCCGGGCGAGAAGACGCTTGACTCTCCGCAGTCTGCAGTGTGGACCTGTAGTCTTCCCGGTAGTGAGCGCTATTTTGCCCGCGCTGATAGAATTGGCTTCATCAAACCGGCCGATTCACCGTCCTCCTGTCGCACATAGGGTTTCGGCTTGTGAGGGCGCTCTGGCTAATTAGCTTGACTCTCCTGCCGTCCGATCTTCCGCCTCTTCTTTGTCGAGCTTGGCTACGTACGCAAGAAAAAGTCTGGTCTTTTCTATGAACTTTCCAGTCGGCGCATGTATCGGCAACGACGGCTAGCTGGTGGAGCGGGCTCCCAGGCCTGCAATTACGGCAGTCTTGCCGTCAGTCCGCCATCATGACTGACGGCGTTGCAAATCCCCAACCCCCCTCGGTTACCAGACCGCCTGCGAGTAGTTCTCCCGGATCCGTTCGTCCGATGAGACCAGCGGAGCGCTGCCGACTGCCCTCGCATGAGCCACGATGACCCGATCAAACGGCTCTCGAGTCCAATTCTCGAAGAGTGCGCACTCCATGACTGCTGCGAATGTCGATGGCGCCCTCGTTCGGCGGCGCTTCGCGCCGGACCAGGCGGTAGTCTCCGCGGTCGAGGCGTTCCACGTCGAACTCCTGCCCGGGCTTGGGAGCCGGTAGGCTGCCTGAGGATCATTGCCAAGACCGGCATGAGGGAGGCAAACTACGGGGTAGGATGACGGGTGCACGGATCGATAAGTGGCTTTGGGCGGCCCGGTTCTTCAAAACGCGGTCGCTGGCGGCCAAGGCGTGCGATCTGGGGCGCATTGAATCGGGCGGGAAGGTGGCAAAGCCGTCGCGGGAGGTCCGGTCCGGGGACCTGCTCCGCATCAAGACTCCTTCGGGCGAGTTCGAAGTGGAAGTCCTGTTCCCCGCCGAGGTGCGGGTGGAGGCGGCGATCGCACAGACCTACTATCGGGAAACGGAGCAGAGCCGGCGAAGACGGGAACACTCGCTGGCCCAACGGCGGGCGATGCCCCATTTTGAAGCCGAGCGTTCCGGGAAGCCATCCAAGCGCGACCGGCGGGAGTTGTCCCGCCTCAAAGGGCGCGCGTAGGCCGCGACGGCGGTCTGCTGGACATGGTCCGGTGGCCCGGTTCATTCACCCCCGAAAGCCGGAAACTCTATCTGCAGAACGGCTGGCCGCTCGGCGACGATGAGTTTCTGGACCCTCTGGAGAACTACTTCGGCGTCCACGCCCGGCCGGCCAAGCCCGGCCCGCGGGCCGGCCCCAAGAAGGCCACTCGTTTCAGTGACTTCCCCCCCGCGCCGCCACTGCCCACCCAAAACCCGGGTCACAACCCCCGCCAATAAAAATAACTAACTAACCACCAATAACTTACAACCAAC
>CAYLSS010000195.1:0-6891 GCA_964385765.1 uncultured Solibacteraceae bacterium | reverse complement strand
CCTCGACGAGCAGATCGGGCGGATTCTCGAAGCGCTGGAGGGGTCCGGACGCGCGGAGAATACCTACATCATCTATGCGGCGGACCATGGACTCGCGGTCGGCAGCCATGGCCTACTCGGCAAACAGAACATCTACGAGCACAGCCAGAAGTGCCCGCTCATCATCGTTGGTCCGGGGATTCCGCAGGGGATGTCAAGCCGCTCGCTGACCTACCTGCTGGATATCTTTCCCACAGTGCTTTCCTTGGCGGGTATCGATGGTCCGGGCGAGATCGATGGCAGCGACCTGGGGCCCATCTGGCGCGGCGAAAAGGAGTCGGTGCGCGATTCGCTATTTCTTGGATTCGTAGACTGGATGCGCTCGGTGCGCGACGAGCGCTACAAGCTGATCCGCTATCCGCAGATCAATCACACGCAGTTGTTCGATCTCCAGGAGAATCCGGAGGAGCTAAACAACCTGGCCTCTGACCCGGCGCAGGCGGAGCGGATCGAGCAGATGACCGCGCTGCTCAAAGATTGGCAGAAACGGCTCGGCGACGATCTGCCATTGACGGTGGAGAAGCCGGAGCCGAAAGAGATCGACTTATCCGGTCGCGAGCGCGAGCCGGACAGGTGGCAGCCCGACTGGATTATCGAGAAATATTTCTGAGTCTGGCGAGGTTGCCGGCGGGCCGGCAACCGGGCAGCGGAGTAGATCGATGAGAGTAATCGCGTTTTTGTTGTTGTTAGTCATCAACGGCGCACCCCTGGTTGCCGAACTGCCGGACTTCTATTTGAAAGTGGACCGTCTCGTGTGGGTCGTGCCGGATCTTGACGAAACGATCGCCCACCTTCGCAAACTGGATTTCACGAACGTTCAGCATCTTGGCGAGGTGGAATTGAGCGGAACCGAATTCCGCGGTGAGGCGGCGTCCGGATCAATGCGGCTGGTTTCGGGACGCTTCGCCGATGTGGCGGTTCACTGGATTGAACCCTCGGGCGGAAGGAACGCCTACGCCGAGTTTCTCCAGGAAAAGAATGGCGGGGTCCTGGCTCTGGTGCATCGCGTGCCGACAGGCGCCGCCTACGACGCCGAGTTGAAGCGCCTGGCGGACCTGGGAGTGGAAGCGCTCCAGCGGGGCAGCGTCGAAACCGCCGCGGGGACCATTCGGTACGTTCTGCTCGACACGCTGGCGGAAGGCAAGTACTCTCTCGGGCTGGTCCATTTTCCCGGGGGCGAAGAGGGGCCTTTGGCGATTCCGCCAGGCAATCCGTCCGGACGCGAGGTCAGCCAGTTCGCGTTCGTCGTCAAGGATCTCGAACCGGTGTCGGCGTATTGGGCGAAGCTCGGCTTTCCGGAGATGTCATTGACACACGGTCCGCTCCACGACAAGAAGTATCGCGGAAAGCCCGCCGACTTCGATATGCGCCTGGGCTGGCAGCGGCATGGCGAGATCGTCTATGAGTGGATCGAGTCGCTTCGGGGCCCGGACATCTACCTCGACCACATGAAGGTGCATGGCGAGGGTTTCCACCACATGGCTTTTCAGGTCGGCGACATGGACGAAGCACTGAAAGAGTTTGCGGCGCGGGGCTATGCGGAGAGCTTGTCGGGCGGATGGGGCGAGAAAGGCAAGCCCGGTTCCGGACGCTTCGCCTACATCGACACGCAGTCGATGGGCGGCATCGATATCGAGTTGCTGTGGAGTTATCCGGGCAACGAGTAGCGGCAATGGGCCGCGACAAGTGGCACTCCCTACTGGTCCGGGTCCTGCACCGGGACTTTTAATTCCTGCCGCAAGCGATTCAGTTCCTGATGCAGGCGATTTTGGACATGGGCGTAGATCTGGTTGTCGTAAACGTTGTGCAACTCGTGGGGATCCTCTTCGAGGTCGAAGAGCTCCCACTCATCGGTTTCGTAATAGTGGATCAGCTTGTGACTCTGGCCACGAACACCGTAATGGCGGGGCACGCCGTGGCCTCCTCCCTCGTAGTAGTGATAGTAGAAGGACTTGCGCCAATCCCACACCACGTCACCTCGGAGCAGCGGGAGCAGGCTGCGCCCCTGCATGTCCGGCGGTATGCCGGCGCCGGCGATCTCGAGAAAGGTTTCCGCGAAGTCGACGTTTGAAACCATGTAGTTGTTCCGGCTTCCTGGTTGGGTGACGCCCGGCCAGCGGACAATCAGCGGGGTCCGCAGTGATTCCTCGTACATCCAACGCTTGTCGAACCATCCGTGCTCGCCGAGGTAGAAACCCTGATCCGAGCTGTAGAAGACGACCGTGTTCTTGGCCAGCCCGGTTACGTCAAGCCAGCGCAGCACGCGGCCGAGGTTGTCATCCACCGAGGCGATGCAGCGCAGATAGTCTTTGATGTAGCGCTGGTACTTCCATCGCACCAGATCCTTGCCGCTGAGATTCGCCTCCAGGAACTCCTGGTTCTTGCGATCGTAAACAGAGTTCCATATGCGCTGCTGCTCCTCGGTCAAGCGGCCGAAGATTCGATCCCACCGCTGCCGGTCCTCCGAGTCGTCGGGACGGTTGACCTTGAGGTCGCTCGCCAGCCGCATATGGCGGTCGATCTCCATCGCCTGGTTCCGCGCCGGACTCGCGCGATCCGAGTAATCGTCGAACAATGTTGGCGGCTCCCACATCTCGATTCCGTCATAAAGCGCAAGGTGCTCGGCGCCGGGCATCCAGTTCCGGTGTGGCGCCTTGTGCTGATACATGAGCAGGAACGGCCGGTCGGGCGCGCGCCCTTCCTTCAGCCAATCGAGCGCGCGGTCCGTGATGATGTCGGTCGTATAGCCGGTGTACTGGCGGCGGTCGCCGGCAACGAGCATCTCAGGGTTGTAGTAAGGGCCCTGCCCGTCGAGCACTTCCCAGTAGTCGAAGCCTGTCGGATCGCTCTTCAAGTGCCACTTGCCGACGATCGCGGTCTGATAACCGGCCTTTTGAAGCAGCTTTGGGAAGTTCTGCTGCGAGCCGTCGAATTCGATGCGGTTGCTCAGCACTCCGTTCAGGTGGCTATACTTTCCGGTCAGAATCACGGCGCGGCTCGGGGCGCAGATTGAGTTGGTCACCAAGCAGTTCTCGAACAGCATGCCCTCGTGCGCCAGCCGGTCAATATTCGGCGTGTGGTTGATCATCGAACCGTAGGCGCTGATCGCCTGATAGGCATGGTCATCCGCGAAAACGAACAGAATATTCGGACGTTGCTGGGCCGCTGCGGACCCGGTGAGGGCGAATAGCGCCATCGCGATACCAATGTGAGGTAGCAGCTTCATCGGTTGTATCCTCCTGTGAATAGACTCAAGCCTATCAGGATCCATAACAGATCTTCCTGTTTCCGGCCTCGACCGGGTTGCGCCGGCGGCCATGAAACAATTAGTGGCATGAGGATCTCGACTTGCGGTTTCGCTGGACTCGTCTTCTTTGTGATCCTGGCCCGCGCCCCCGCTGGCCTGGCGGTGGAGCGAGTGGTCAGGAACAGCGACGAGTTGCGCACCGCGTTGAACGAGGCGCGGGCCGGCGATGAAGTCGTGCTGGCGCCCGGCATCTTCGCCGGAGGAGTAACGGTTGCCGGACTGACAGGAACGGCCGATGCGCCCA
Source organism: uncultured Solibacteraceae bacterium (assembly GCA_964385765.1). Taxonomy (GTDB): domain Bacteria; phylum Acidobacteriota; class Terriglobia; order Bryobacterales; family Bryobacteraceae; genus CAWELS01. The sequence goes on along the minus strand of CAYLSS010000195.1, from coordinate 3,301 downwards.
TCGTGATTCGGGGTCAGGATCCCGAAAATCCGCCCCTGATCGAAGGCGGAGGAGAAGCGCTGCATCTCGTGCGGCCCAGGCACGTGGTTCTCCGCGACATCCAGGTTCGCGGGCAAGCGAACAACGGCATCAACATCGATGACGGAGGCGACTACACGGCTCCCGCCCACCACGTCCTCGTCGAGAACGTGGGCATCCGGAACATCGGCAGCGGCGGCAACCAGGATGGATTGAAGCTGAGCGGGCTCTACGATTTCGTAGTCCGCGGCTTACACGTCGACGGCTGGAGCGGCTCCGCGGTCGACATGGTGGGATGTCATCGAGGCCGGATCGAAACTTCCGTGTTCGTCGGCCGCGAGCAGTTCTCGCCGGCCAGCGCGATTCAGATCAAGGGCGGATCGAGCGACATCGAGGTGTTTCAGTGCTTCTTCGATCACGCCGGTCCCCGGCCGATCAATCTCGGCGGTTCCACCGGGCTGCGGTTCTTTCGACCTCCCGCCGCCGGTTTCGAAGCCACCAGAGTCACCGTGGCAGGCAACCGTTTTGCCGGCGGGGAAACGGTGGTCGCCTTTCCCACCGCAAGCGGCGGCATCGTGCGGCACAACACCATTTACCGCCCCGACCGCTGGGTGCTGCGCATTCTCCAGGAAACGGCCAATCCGGACTTCCAGCCGTCTCACGGCGGAGTCTGGGAACAGAACCTGGTTCTTTACGACGGAGGGCTCAGCCGGTTCGTCAACATTGGACCGAACACAGCGCCCGAGACGTTCACATTCCGCGGCAACGCCTGGTTCGGAGTGGACGGACCGCGATCCGTCGAACTGCCTGTCCCCGAAGTGTCGGCCGTCTACCAGATTGACCCTCAACTGGAAGATGCCGGCGCCGCGACCATGCGGATTGGCTCTGACGCTACGGTCCTCGGCGGCGTCGGAGCGGACGCTTTTCGGGGGCCGGCGCGCTATCCCGACGCCGCCTCGCTGAACGGGCCGTACCACTATGTCCGTCTGGAGATTCCCCAAAGCGGGCCTGCGTCTACCGCGACAGGAACGCTCACCCTCGACGGCCTGGGCGGCCTGAGCTATTCCGCTCCGGATGGACCGGCGCCCGCCTCGGTCAACGCGGCGATCCTCGAAGACGGCAGATATCGCATCGAACCGGACGGACGCCTTTCGCTGGATCACCCCCTGGGAGCGAACGCCAGGCTCGCCGGCAGTTTCACCCGCGACGGATCGGTCCTGTTCGCATCTACCTACTCCGGCGCCGGAACGCGGGTGGACTTCCTGTTCGCGGTGCTGGCGGGACTCGTTGTCACGCCGGAGAACTTGAGCGGCGTCTACAAGGGAGCGTTTCTTGGCTTCCCGGAGGAGCCGGGACAAGTCCGCTCCGGGCTGGCCACCCTGGTGTTCGACGGCCAGGGCGCGTTCTCCGGTTCAATTCAGGGACATGAGCGTGGCGCGGGCTATCGGGACGAGGCATTCGCGAATGGCGCCTTCGGTCTGAACCGCGATGGTACGGGCACCCTCTCTATGGGTTCGGGCGTGTCGCTTCTTGCCAGTGAACGTGCGATCTGGGTATCGACGGACGGGAATTACCTGGCAAGCATCCCGCTGGACGGGTCGCCCGATCTCCTGATCGCCGCCCGCACCTCTGATAATGATGGGAGCCCGGTCTCGCAGGCCTCAGGCAGATATCTCCTCGCCGGGCTCGGCCTGACCGGGGACCGAGTCGGAGCTTCTTCCGGATCGATCCGCTTCCTGCCCGGGCCGGGCTCTGCCGGAACGGTCCTTTCGGCGCTTCGGCGAACGGAGGCCGGCGTACCAACCGACCGGACCGGAATCGAGTTGTTCGATGTCACCGGCGGCCGCGGCTGGATCGGGGACAGATCGATGCCCGGAACGGAAAACGTGGTTCTCGGCCGGGCGAAGGAAGGTTCCACCACCGCCAGCGTCCTGGTTGGCGGGCAGACCGGCAGCCAGTCTTCGGGTCAGCCCGGGAAGGCGTCTGTCCAGGATTCTTTTGGCTTGTTCTTCGCCGTGGCGGAGCCGGACGGCGCCGGAGGAGGGTTCCACCTCAAACCGTCCGGAGTCGCCCACGCCGCATCGTTCGCTGGACCTCCGAACCCCGTCGCGCCGGGCATGCTCGTGTCGCTGTTCGGCGGCGGATTCCAGGACGATGCCGGGCTCATCGAGGCCGGTTCGCTGCCCCTGCCCCGGGATCTCGGACGGATTTCGGCGACTGTGAACGGCGTGTCCGCCGGACTCCTTCACTCCAACACCGGTCAGGCGAACATCCAGATACCATACGGATTGACCGGCGAATCCGCGGTGATTCGGCTGACGCGGACATATCCTCATTATGCAGGGACGCGGAATGCGGCGTTCACCAGAGAACTGACGGTTCCCCTGGCGCCCACGAGTCCGGGCGTATTCTTCTATGGGGCCGATTTCAGTGATCGGGCCGGCATCATCACCCATGCCGGCGGCGAGCTTGTGACGCCGGATCACCGGGCCCGCCCGGGAGAAACAGTGGTCATCTACCTCACCGGTCTCGGCGAGTTGGACCCGGCCGTGCCCACCGGCGAGCCGAATCCAGGCTTGAGCGGTGATCCCCCAGCCCACTCGATCGACGCAAATATTGAGGTGTGGTTCAACGGAAGGCCCGGCGCAGTGCGGTTCGCCGGTGGAACCCCGGGCTTCGCCGGCCTCAACCAGATCAACGCTACGATCTCTCCGGATACTCCACCCGCTGCGGCCGCGCCGGTCCGGGTGCGGACCTCCAACGCGATCCACGAAGGAGTCTACATTCCCATCGGGCCGGATCCGGAATAGCTGTCCGTCCACTTGCACTGTGGGGTGATTAGCTGACAAGATCATCTTGAATACGTCGGACACGGAGCCCGCCGGCGCCAAACTCACGGACAGGAGAATATTCATGTCAGAACCCTACGGCCGAAGAGCCTTTCTGAATCGCATAGCCGCGCTGGGGGCCAGCATCCCGGCGGCCGGTGTGGCGGCGCCTCCACGCACTGCGAAGCCGATGGACACCGTCCGCATCGGATTCGTGGGCGTTGGCGGACGAGGCACCGGGGACCTCCGGAATCTGTTGAAGCTCGAAGGCGTCGAGGTTCGGGCTATCTGCGACATCGTCGAGGCCAACGTTGTCCGGGCTCAGAAACTGGTCACCGATACGGGCCAGCCTCAGCCGGAAGCCTATTCCCGCGGCGAGACCGATTTCAAGCGACTCTGCGCCCGCGACGATCTCGACCTCGTCTTTACCGCCACCCCCTGGCGCTGGCACACTC
>CAYLSS010000194.1:0-6892 GCA_964385765.1 uncultured Solibacteraceae bacterium | reverse complement strand
GGCTTGCCCCACCCCCGCCTGCACGGAAAATGACCGCCATTCTGCGTGACGCACACCACTAACGACGCTCAGAATTGATCCTTCATGCTCTCCGGCGTTGGATTCGACGGCCGGGGAAGCCAATATGTCTCCAGCGATGAATCCCCTCGAAGACGAAGCGGGTCCCTTCCCACGAGCCGCATGACAACTCCGAACGGAGTGATCACCACGTAAAATATGACCGCGATAACAATCGGCGACACAACGCGTCCCAACAACAGACCAAACCGAAACCATAGCAGGTTCGGGATACGCAGGAGGCGGGGATGGATCCAGGTGACCAACACCAGCAATCCGCCCGCGATGAACGCCCAGAAACGCGGCGGCCCCCCGTGGAGCAGAGGCCACGCTCCAATCACGCCAAGCACCACCGACCACACGATTCCGAAGGAGCGTTCCGTTGGCGGTTCAAGCGCTACTCGCCGATGGGGATCCTCATGAATTGCGCTCATGCCGGTCTCCCTTTCATGATAGCCAAAGCCGGCGTTTCCGCATCCCTCTCTTTCGGCCAAGCAGTACTAGTCGGGGCCAGCCACCTCTCTAAAGGGGAAACCGTCCTCCAGCCACCCGATACCGGGTTCTGAGCGACTATCTTGCGGCAGTCCGAGGATACTTCACTGAGAAGGCGCCGTGCGCTTCCGCAACCAGTCCCGCGCGTCGAGGAGGCGACACGTCACAAACGTCCTGATGCGTTCCGGCCGCTCAATACTCCTCCTCAGCTCATACGCGCTCGCACAGGCGTGCTGATGCACTTGCCAGTAGAAGCGTTCGTATTGCGGAACTGACCTGGCACAACCCTCCAATTCGTAGCCCAACTGGCGGAGGAGATCTCCGGCAACAGATTCGAACAGAGCCCGCTCGCCTGGCGACAGATTCGATCGCCACTTTCCCATGTTGCCGGTCGCTATCGAGTTGAGCTGCCACGGTTTCCATGAGGAGAGATCTCCGGGAGGCGGAGTGGGCCGCAACAGATCGTCGACGTAAGGTTCATCGAGAAATTCGCACACCGCGCGCATCGTGCCGCTCGGATTGGCGAGCAGTTCCTCAAAACGGACCTCGTGGTAAGTCTCTGGCGACGACCGTCCCTCACGCCTGCCCAGGTTGACCCTCAGCTTCCACGCCTGAGCCGCCGTATAGTAGTTCTGCGGACCAAACCGTTTTTGGACCCAGGAATGCGCGACATCGCGCCCGTCTCGAATGATGTGGATGATCTTCGCATCGGGGAACACGCGCCTCAGGGTTGGCAATTCCTTGACATATTCCGGGGTCTTCTCGCCCCAGCGGGGTTTGCCTTCCTTACGGGCGTAGGTCTCGTACATCCGACAGACAATGTCACGGTAGGTGCGGCAGCCGGCGAAATCATCCGGGGTAAGTCCTAATTCCCACTTCTTCACCCACATGGTGCCAAGAATGAGCGATGCGAGGCGTCGGGCATCCGCTTCGGTTGCCGGGTCGCCGAACTCCTTGTAAAAACGCGGGATGAAGTGCGACTCGGGCGGGAGAGTCAGGCTGGGATGGGATCGCAGCAGATTCCGGAGCAGGGTGGTTCCGCTGCGGGCACAACCAACGATGAAGAATGGCGGCTTCACAAATTCGTCTGTCAATAGCGTAGATTTTACCTGAGCTTCCTGAACACTACAAATAGACTCGGGAAGTCTTCAGTCGTTTAGAGGCGATGGGAAGACGGCATCGTCCTTTGAGTCTGCCCGGGTTGCGGTTGGGGCCTGCTTTTCTTTTTGCTCATAGAGGGCGATTTCGATACGAAAATATTGCTGCTCGTCCACCTTTCTGTGAGACTCCTCCAGGAAGTTGTTGATTCGTTTAATCCGGTCGTCATCGGGGGTGAGCCACGGGGTACGGTCCCAGAAGACCCAAACCCTGCTGCACCCCGGATGCGAATCGACCGTTTCCAAGCGGCGAAGACCATCGTCGGCCTCGACATCGCTGTAGGCGTACCAGTACCGGGGAAATCCCTTCAGATGACGGAGGAGCAGAGACTGCGGGACAACCGGCAAGAACAGGCAGCAGTCGCCCCGCATATAGTTCGAAGAGATGTAGGTAACGCCCGCCCGATAATCGGTCTTATAGGGTGCAGCATAGAAGCCACGCAGGGAGGAGGCGCAGAAGCCGAGTACGAGCACAATAGCGATGCGCCGTACCCACGTGATCGGAATTCCCGCGATACCACCGGCAACCAGGATGTAATACGGCGCCGCACAAAACGTCGAGTAGCGAATGTTTTCGGCGAAGTTGAGGTAGCCGTTATAGCCGAGAGCGCCAAGACCCACGATGACAGCGAGTGGAACCAGGCACAAAGCGCTCAGCAGCACGGATGCTTCCCGTTGCCGTGAAGCTTCCGCTGTCGATAATCCCCCGCTCGCCAGTCGGAACACACCCCAAAGGGCGGGGAGGGTGAACAGCAAACCTCCAAGAGCTATCATCCACAACGGGCTCCGCGACGCGAAGGGCCAGGCCACCTTCGCGCCGTTGAACCAGGCAAGCATGGCGATGAAATGCTGCCAACCAACTGTCGCTACGGGCTTGCCGTGGTCGCCGAAGAGGCGTTGCACGGAGACGGGGAGCATGAGAGAGATTGTGAGCAGCCACGCAGCAAGTGTTCCGAGGATCGCTATTAACCCGCCCGCCCACCATCGCGGAGGGACCGGTCTGTTTCTGGCGCGAGATGCTCCGTATGCTCCCAGAACGGCTAGGCCGAACGCCCCGTAGAAATGGCTGAACAGCGTGAGGACCGCCGTGATGACCGCCCCCCACCAAAACCCGGCGCGCCTCTCGCGAATAGCCCTGAGGAACAAATAACAGGTCACCAGAAAGAAGAATGTCAGTTGAGTATAGGGACGAGCCTCTTGCGAGTAAAATACCCCAACTTGCGAGACCGCCATGAGGAGAGCGGCAAGTTGTGCGACTTTTTTATCATTCAGCAAATAATCGCCAAGAGCATAGACAGCCGGAATGCACAATATTCCAAAAATGGCGGCGAGGAGACGCGCTTGGAGCACATCGTCGGCGCCGGCCGACAGCCATGCGTGGAGTGTCCAGTAGTGCAGTGGAGCGTCGAGGTAATGCTTGTGGTCCCTGATGAGCCAGTGCACGATGTCCGCCGGATTCAAGTGCGCGACATAGACCGACATGATTTCAGGCGCCCACCCACTTTGTCTGTCTATTCGGAAGAGTCGCAACAGGGTCCCGATTGCTACGATTACCGCCATGCCTGCCCAGTGTGTCCTGGGGAGCGCATCCGCGGCGCGCCGAACCCTCTCATACATGGTCATTGGCATATTGTACATGGGGTATTTTGGGAGTCCTCGAAGCTCTTTCACGTCATGTTGTCTGCGGCCCTTGGAGAATGATCGGTCCGCAAGCGATCGGATATCCCAGCCTTCCCCTCACCGGCCCTGCCGCGCTATACTGAGCCGAAAATGGTGTTTCTTGCCCCGCAGAGGCGATTCCTCAGGGTAGGCGGCTTTTGGGCTCAGGGAGGGAAAAGATGAAGGTTTTCCAGCGGAACCTGGCCGTCTCTTTAACGATTGTGTTCGTTTCATGCGCGTTGGGCGTCGCGATCGCCGAATTGGTGCTTCGGGCGCTTGAACCCCCCCGCGACCACTATTACCTGTGGATACCGAATCTGGCGGTTACCTTTGAACCCGAGCCCGGAATTGTGCACGGCATCGGTCCTCAGGTCACGATGAAGGTGAACTCCCAGGGTATTCTGGGCGATGAATGGAGCGAAAATCCAGCTCACGAGTATCGGCTCCTCGCGGTCGGCGGCAGCACGACGCAGTGCATCATGCTCGACCAGTCAAAGACATGGCCGAGCCGGCTCGAGGACAATCTTGGCACGACGGCGGACGGCCGTAGAGTTTGGGGCGGAAATCTCGGCCGTGCAGGATTCAACTCCCGCGACCACCTTGGCTTAATGAAACTCGCCATCGATCAGTATGACGTCGACGCGATCGTGATGCTGGTTGGTGGCAACGATGTGGTGCAGCGACTCGTGCTGGGCGAAGCCTACGATCCGCACTTTGTCGACAACGAAGAAGCGTACCATCGTTGGCTGCGCGATCGATTCGTGGTTTTCCCGTCGCCTGGTGACCAGCCGCTGTATAAAGAGACTGCCACGTGGCGGTTGCTCCAGCGGCTGAGGGTGGCCCTCGCCAACCGGCGGCACATTCGCATGGACAATGCCGGGCGCTGGCTCGCCGAGGCCCAGGCACACCGTCAGAAGGCTGAGCTTACGGCTGATCTGCCGCCTCTCGACTCGGCGCTCGACGAATACGAGGAGAATTTGACGCAGATTGTTGCCGAGGCCCGCCTCCGGTCACTCCGCCTTGTGCTTCTGACGCAGCCGACTCTCTGGATGGATAACCTGCCGCCGGAGGAAGAAGATCTGCTCTGGATGGGGTACGCTCCTAACGAGTCGGGCCGGGAGACGTCCTGGCCTTGGTGGGAATCGAGTGAGGGCCGGATGTACACGGCGGGGGCGCTGGCCGATGCCATGGACCGGTACAATCAGCGGCTGCTCGAGACGTGCGAGAAGCTCGGCGTCGAATGCCTGGATCTGGCGGAGCGCATACCGCGCACCGCGGAGATGTTTTTTGATGACATGCACTACACGGAACTCGGTGCGCAGCGGGTGGCGGACGAGGTGGCCCAATACCTGGCGGCCCGGAAACCGTTTGTGGAAGGGCCTAAGGCGGACGGGCAACCGTTGACGCGCGTTCCCGATCAAATTCACGCGCCGCTAGCCGCCTTAGATCGCAGTAAGGTTGTCCGGTGGCGTCAATGAGAGGCGGCCGGCAGTAATCTTTCGAATCAGGACAGTCCTCCGCAGCAAACCTGCACTGCGTGTTTGGGAGAAAGTCTCTCGCGATGGTGGTCAAGCGTCCTTCATTGTTGAACAGCGGAAAGGAGTGGCGAGGATAGAGCGTGCTGATGATCATCGCGGGCGTCATTCGTTCCGGGACCACGATGCTTTGGAAGCTCTGTAACCAGCATCCTGAGATAAGGCTAACCCATGAGTTCAATCAATTGTCTTTCATCGGTCAACCATACGCCGAATATGTCCGCGCATTCAAAGCCCATCTGCGGATCGCCCGCAAACGCGTCATGGGGCACGACAGTAGCAGCTTTCTGAGTCGCGGGCGCAGCTTTGTTGTCAGTCACATCTTTATCAAGCGTTACTTCGCCACGCTTCGGGCGCATGCCGGGAATGATGATGTGGACGCGGCGGTCATCGAAGCATCGCTCCGTAGCCTGTTTCCGAAGGCCACGATTGTAGGCGACAAATACCCGGCTTACATCTTGCGCCTCGAGATGCTGACCGGAGTCGAGCAACTTCGCCGGATCGTCATCTATCGCGACTGCCGAGACGTCGTCAGCTCGATCCTACACAGAATACGCACCGATTGGACGAAAGACCGGGTGGCAAAGACCCTAAACACTCCCGAGAAAGTAGCCATCCATTGGGTGAAATGTATCGAGGAGATGGAGCGGTACGCGGATCGGCTCTACGTCATCCGGTACGAAGATCTCGTGGTCAATCCGGACGATTGTCTTGGCCAACTCGCGGATTGGTTGGGAGTGGATGCGGCGGGATTTCCACGCGGGATTGTTCGACGAAACAGCGTGGGCAAACACGGGAAGGGGCTCACCCCGGAAGAGCTGGCCACGGTCATGGAAATCGCCGGTCCCACCATGGCCCGCCTGGGCTACGTCTGACCTCAATCGTCGAACCAGCGCTCGACACGATGGCCGTACCGCGCCACGACTTCATCGGCGTTTTCGACGTAGTCGGAGATGTCGTCACTGTGTACTTTTTCGAAATAGGCGCCCTGACCAATGGCGCCGGTAATGTCCTCTTCCGTGAACTGTACTTCCAATTGCTTCAGCACATTCCTCAGGTAAGCCGGCTTGTCGGTGCAGAACTGTTCATAAAACAGCGGGCATACCGCTAGCTCATTCTTCAAGAGAGTCTGATAAAGAGACTTCTTCGCGGCGAGGGTGGCTTCACATCTTCGCAGAGTGCGTCCGAAAGCTTTGAGGTCAACGTGAATCCTGGGGATTTCCTCCTTTGCAAGCTTTCCGGCTGCGAGTTTGAACTGGAGGTGGCCAGGACGGCCGGTACCGTCGCCATGATATTCAGACAGAGCGCGCCGGAAGACATCTTGCCGGACCAGGAGAAACACCATGACGTCGTGTTTACGAAAGATTTCCATGCTGACCTGGCGGAACCGAAAGTTTCTCCACAAACGGACGAGTGGAAACCAGTGAGGTTGCTGCGACTTAAGCCGCATCTTGAATCCCACAGCTTTCGTCTTGTCGAAGTGGACGATCGCCCCCCTGGCCGTCTTCGTGTAGATCTCGTTGAGCGGGCCAAGATAGTCCTGGGAGTTGCCGTAAATGAGTTCCAGACACCGGCGGTAGTCGTCGAGAGTCAGCGGACCACAACTGTAGTCATCGAACGGTTCCCACCCCGCGTCGCCCGTGTCGTGATGAATGATGTCGATTTGGGAGAAATTGTCCAGCAGCCGCACTAAAGGGCTGGACCCTTCTTTCGCGTCAAACAGAATAATGAAATTCCTCGCCATAGCGCCAGACCCGACGGGCTTACAGAATCGTCGTGTAGCATAGCCGACCAGCAGACTACATGATACCAGCGCGCTCGACACTGGAATATTGGGGTGTCCCGTGGCACTCCATAGCGCCTACCACACACAAGGAGCGCACCATGCCACTTTGGGATTCGGTCGCCAACTACGAAGAGCTTTGGAGCCACTTTCGCGAGACCAAATGGAGCCGATTCTTCGACGAAGCGTGAGCAGCGTTCCTGGCAGTG
>CAYLSS010000193.1:4170-6911 GCA_964385765.1 uncultured Solibacteraceae bacterium | reverse complement strand
CAACAACTTCATCGTGGCCCCGGGCAAGGTCTTCCAGGTGAATGCGCCCACCGAGCAGGTGGACTCGGAAGGGAGAAAGTGGATCTTCTCCGGGTGGTCCAACGGAGGCGAGCGGGCCCAGGAGGTTTCCATTCCCAGCGAGGCAGTAGAGAATGGTTTCCGTCTGACGGCCACCTACGAACTTCTCGCCCGCTTGGTAATTGAGACAACTCCTCGCGGCATTCCCATCGAAGTCGACGGCATCACCTGCGACTCTCCGTGCCCGGTCGATCGATCCGATGGGGTCGAGGTGACTGTATCCGTTCCCCAGCAGCAGCAGATCAGCGGCGGGCACCGGCGCGAATTCGTTGCTTGGTCCGACGGGGGACCCAGGACGCGGACCGTCACCATCAATGGAGACGAGCCTATTCGGCTGATGGCCGATTATCGGATCATGTTCCAACTGGCTGCCTCATCCGTTCCCGAAGGTGGGGCAACTTTCGTGTTGGAGCCGCCGTCCGAGGATGGATTCTACGAACAGGGAGAGTCTGTTCAGGTGACCGTTAGGGCCAGGCAGGGCTACCGCTTCCGCCGCTGGAACGGAGATCTCGAGGGTACGGGCAACACGGGCCGCCTCACGATGAGCCGCGAGCGGACCGTCATCGCCATGCTGGACGAGGTCGAAGTAGCGCCGGAAGCCTATGTGCAGAACGCCGCGGGGCAAACGCCCGAGCCCATTGTCGCTCCAGGTTCGATTGTCACGATATATAGCGAAACACTGGCTCCCCACTTGCACATCGGGCCGACCAATCCACTGGCGCAGACCTTGCTGGGGACGACCGTGCGGGTCGCCGACCGGGTGCTCGCGCTACTGTTCGTCTCGCCGAATCAGATCAACGCGGTGCTACATCCCGACACGGCCGAAGGCACTCAACCGCTGGTCGTAACCCGACCCGGGGAGCTCGACATCGAGACGCTGATCAACGTCACCCGAAACGCCCCGGGCTTATTCATTCGGGTCTTTGAGGGAAAGCACTTCCTCATGGCCTCACATGAGGATGGCAGCCCGGTGACGCCGGAGAGTCCGGCCAGGCGGGATGAGGTAATCGACATCTACGGCACCGGCTTTGGGCCGTACGACAAGATCGTGCCGTATGGCTTTGAGATTCCACCGTCGCACCAGTTCGTTTTGGCGGATCCGGTGGAGGTGCTCGCCGGAGACGCCGTGCTTGCGCCCGAGTTTGCAGGCGGGGCGCCAGGATACACCGGGACCGATCTATTGAAGCTTCGCATCGCGGACAATCTCCCACCCGCCTCGACTCTGGAAGTGCGGGTTCGGATCAACGGGCGTGAAAGCAACGTGGTTCTGCTGCCGCTAGAATAGGGCGCGGCCATCGGCACGGGAACAAACCGGAGTTCGAAGAAACGCCGACAACTTGACAGCCGTCCCATTCACAGGCAAAGATGGGCCCAGAAAGGGTATACGGTGAGGCTATGAGGTATTGGCATCTCTTGTTTGCAGTTCTGACCGTCGCGGTCGCTGTTTCAACGGCTGCGGGTCAATCCATCGTCTCGGCAAAAGCGGGCGCAGTACACCACGTGGAGGGTGAGGTTCTTGTCGACGGCGATGAGCTTGTAATTGAGAACGCCAGATTTGCCCAGCTCGAGCCGGGCAACATGCTCACAACCGGGCGTGGGCGCGCGGAGGTGTTGCTAACGCCGGGTGTGATTCTGCGGCTTGCCGAGGATAGCTCAATACGGGTCGACTCGAACGACCTCACGGATACCCGGATTGAATTTCTCGAAGGCTCTGCTCTCGTCGAAGTGATGGAGATTCTTGAGGACAACGCCATCACCTTTATCGTCAACAACGCGAGCATCGGCCTGGAGCGCGCCGGCTTGTACCGGCTTGACTCGGATCCACTGCAGTTCCGCGTCTACAACGGGAAAGCCAGGGTATTCAAAGACGATGAAGAGCTGGTAGCGAAGAAGGGGCGGGTGGTCGAACTCGACGGCGTCCTGGTCGCCGGACGTTTCGACGCAAAGAACGATGATGTTCTCTACCGTTGGAGCGCCCGCCGCTCCGGTTACCTGGCGATGGCCAACCTGTCTGCCGCACACAGTTATAGCCGACACGGGTTCAGCGCCAACCGCGGTCGGTGGGTTTGGAATCCCTATTTCGGGATGCTGACCTTCGTGCCAGGCTACGGCGTCTTTTCGAGCCCCTTCGGCTACTCGTTCTGGAGCCCTTCGCGCGTCAATATGGTCTATCGTCCGCGCCCGGTCAGGAATGACGGTTTCGCATCGAGCCGGGGCGTCTTTAGTCCTTCCCACGGCTACTCAGTGGTTGGCAGTCGGAGTGTGTCAAGGGGTGGTGTCGGCGGCGGCAGCGTGAGTGCCGGAGCGCCATCTGCCTCGGCGCCGGCCCCAGTGACCCGTGGAGGCGGATCGGCGGTCGGCCGCGGTGGATCAGGCGGTGGTCGCGGCCGCTAATACCCCGTCAGCGGATGATTCGAAGATGGACTAAGACGCGCCGGGAACAGATCCGCTTCGACGCCCGCTCTTGTATTTACCGATACCCGCAGGCAGAGCTTGAATCACGGGGCTGAAGCCGAAGCCGCGAGCCGCGTGGGGAAAGTGGACGGCCGGCCGGCGCGCACCTGCTAAGTGAAGCTCGGCTGCGTCTTCACCCAGACCACTACCAATGAGCAAGGCCGAGCGGTGCGGGACGAGGATTCCACCAACTACACCACCGCCATCGA
>CAYLSS010000193.1:0-4160 GCA_964385765.1 uncultured Solibacteraceae bacterium | reverse complement strand
GAGGCCTGGAGACGCGGCTGGCGCCGGGCCGAGAAGGAAGTCGTCATCGGCGACGGCGCCGTCTCGCTCTGGAACCTCGCCGACCAGCAGTTTCTCGGCACAAATCATCGGTCTCTATCACGCGGAAGCATCTTCAGGAGCTCTCGACAGGGCTGGTTCCGGCCGATGAGCGGGGTTCGGAAATGCTAACTAGACCCCGCGGCGGTCGGAGAAGCTCGATCAAGGCAAAATCGAGATGCTGGTAAAACTGACCCGCCTGCTGGCCAGCCGACTAACCTCGAGCGAAATGCCGCACGGATGCGCCCCGGCCTTCCGTGACCAAGAGCTGTTCGTCGGCTCAAGCGTGGTCGAGGCGGGCTGCAAGAGCGTCATCGGAGATCACCTGAAACGTTCCGCGCGGCGCCAACGCCATCAGCGCCCGGCGCTGCTGCCGTCTCAGCGGCAGGTTCGAAGATTAACTGGGAGTCCCGCTCGTCCGCCTGCTGGATTTCCCGGCCTATGGTGCTGGTTCTGTGCACTGCTTCTACCGGCCGTGGGCTCACCCGCCATTTCGTGCGTCCGAAAGCGCCAACGCATCCAGAAATCAGCACTCACGGTAGGCCATCTGCGTGATTCCATTCCGGTTCACGTGAGTCGCCCATCGATGTGATCGTCCATAAGGTCCGGGAGGCCTGAGGGATGGCGAAAAGAAGCCGAACTTCCTGAACTCCTTGGGATATTCCCAGTGCGGAACCGCGCGAACCTGGCAGGCTCTTCACCGATTTCGGACGTCCGTGGTCGATTTAAAGTGCCCATCGGGCTCGCCGCCTCTTCCGTGCGGCAGTTCTGTCTCTTTCTAACTTATTAAAAAATAGGTACTAGTTCGCACACACGGAACCTGAAGTATGCGGTGCGGGGCGGCGGTGGTGGCGATGGAATTGCAGGAGTCGGTGGCGAGCTAGACTGATCTTTTGACGGAACAGGCCGCCGAAGATTATGGCAAGATCCGAACAACAACCATCATCGTACCGGCATTTCGACGGCACTAAGCTCCACGCGGGTAGCACCCCAGAACTCTTTGGAAATCAGTGAGTTCCGAAAGGTGATCGATCGCTCTTCGGACCGGCTCATCATCGGTCCGGCCGTGAAGATCGAGGTAAAAAAGATACTCCCATGGCTTGCCCTTCAGCGGGCGCGATTCGATCTTGGCGAGATTGATATCCCGCAGTGCAAAAACACTGAGTGCACGGAAGAGGTAGCCGGGTTCGTTCCGCGTGGCGAAGACGAGAGAAGTTTTGAAGCCTTCTCTGGCGGTTTTTGGCAGCCGACGCGCGGCCGCCTTGGGTCTGAGCAGGAAGAAGCGGGTGAAGTTGCGGTGATCGTCCTCAATGGAGCGCCTCAATATATTTGCTCCATAGATCTCGGCCGCGACCGCCGATGCGATGGCGGCGGCGTCGCCGAGTTGCTCTTCCATCAGCATCTTGACGCTGCCGGCAGTGTCGTAGAACGGGACGCGCTCCAATTCGGGATGCTGGGTAAAGAAATTCAGACACTGGTTCAGCGCGACGGGATGCGAATAGACGCGCTTCAACTGTTTCATTTTTGCGTGCGGTAAAGCAATTAGATTATGAACGATACGGACATTAGTTTCGGCGACAATTGGAAGTTTATATTTGAGTAAATTATCGTAATTTTCGTGCACCGAACCATGCAACGTGTTCTCGATCGGGATAACCGCCGCGTTCACCTTGCGCTTGGCCAGGGCGCGGAAAGCGTCATCGAATCGCTGGCATGGGAGGAGCTCCACGTCGGCGCCCAACAACTCGTGCACAGCCACCTGGCTGAAGGCGCCCTTTTCGCCCTGAAACGCGACTCGATCTCGTTTTCGCTTCATTCACCCTCCCATCGCTTCGCCTCTGGGTCAGGCAATCCGAGCAGATCCAAGACCCGGTCAATCGAGTGGTCTACAATGTCGTGCACGCTCCGCGGTTGATTATAGAACCCCGGGATAGGAGGTACTAAGATTGCGCCCATCTCAGCCAATGAAACCATCGTTCGCAGATGCCCCAAGTGTAATGGTGTCTCCCGAACGAGGAGAATCAGCGTCCGATGTTCCTTCAGTGTGACATCGGCGGCGCGGGTGAGCAAATTAGCGGTGATTCCGTGGGCTATGCTCGACATGGTGTGGACCGAGCACGGAGCGATCACCATGGCGTCCATGGGATAGGAACCGCTCGCGATCCGGCAGCCTACATCAGTCAGGGGATAGGAATAATCGGCGAGCTCCTTGAAATCCGAGGCACGCTTGCCGGTTTCGAGATATGCGGTGCGTTCGCCCAGCCGGCTGATGATGAGATGGGTTTCCGCGGCTGGATTCCGGCGCAACTTCTCAAGCAGCCGAAACCCGTAAACGGAACCACTTGCGCCAGAGACGCCGACGATGATTTTCAAATTGCCTCTCCTGTGAAAATTCTTGTTCTGAAATCAGAACAAAATCAATCTTGGGTCCAGTTGCTGACCTAATTCCGTGATCGCTATAATTCAGACCAGGGAAATCCCGCAAGAGTACCTGATGGCCCACCCTGCCATCCCCTGGCATCGGGAGATGATCATACCATGGAGGACGCCGGTCGAAAACTCAAGCAGGCGCGCGAACGGCTGAACCTCCGTTATCGCGACGTCGAGCAGGCGAGTCTAAGGATTGCGGAGAGGCATGGGAACGACGAATACGCCATCGCGTTGAGCCGCCTGGCGGATATCGAGAACAAGGGTACCGTACCCAGCATCTACCGGCTTTATTCCCTGTGTGCCATCTACCGGCTCGACATCGCCGAAGTGCTGGAATGGTATGCGGTCGACCTTTCCGCACTTCCGGGTGATGCCGCCAGCGTTCCTCATCAGACGACCCACGCCATCGGCATCACCCCGAATGAGCATGGAGTGATCCAGGTGCCTTTGTCGCTCGATCCTGGATTGGACATGCGAAAGACCACATTTCTCAGTCGGATGATTCAGCGCTGGGGCACCCTGCCTTTGATGCTCCTGAATGGTTTGGACCTCAAGCATCATCGCTATGCGTTCATCGGTACGGAAGACTGGTCGATGTTCCCGATACTTCATCCGGGATCGCTGGTCCTGATTGACGAGGGCAAGCGGAGAATCGCCGGTTCGGGGTGGGAGACCGAGCTGGATCGGCCGATATATTTCCTCGAACACCGCGAGGGCTTCGTTTGCGGCTGGTGCAGTCTGACAGAGAATCAACTCGTGGTCATGTTTCATCCGGCGTCCCAGAAACCACCTTTAGTCTTTCCCTACCCGGAATCGATTGATGTCGTGGGACAGGTGATGGGCGTGGCTATGCGTCTGGAGCCGGCGAAGAGACGCCGTACTCGTTCTTGAGGAGCGTCAGGAGAATCTCGAGGTCGGTCAGGTAGAGTTCGCGTTCAGCGCCTCCCGCCTTGCTCGGAACCAGATGCCTGTAAGGGGTGAGCCGAAGCCATGATTCGATGACCGTGCGCTTGTCGTTCGGCAGATCCGACAGGTAGAGGTCAAGGTCAGCCTGCTGCTGTTCCAGCGTGAAGCTCAGCCATTCGGAAAACGCCATGAGATGGCTCTCGTTCAGCGTCCGATTGGCGATTTCCGTGCCGAAGGTCAACGTGAAGCCATGGTGCTCATAGCGATCCGTGTTCGGGTCGCGGAGCGAGGACAGGTAGACAAGACGGCCGAAGACAGATGGGATTTGGGAAAGCGTGTGCCGCCAGAGATCGGCTGCGGCACTGCGGTCAAACTTCTGGGTAGGAGCCATCGATTCCATATACTGGCCTCCGGCGCCGGCCGCTTGAATTCTTGCACTGGGCCGTATTTTACTACAGCTTCGATGATTGAAGTCGACCTGTTCCGATTCTCGAAAATCTAGAAGAACCTCCTGACGGGCAGTTTCATTACTACTAGGCTAACGGTTGTCGATTCCATTTCCCGCGACAACATTCAGCAGTTCTCTGAAGAGGAGTGAAATTTACATGATGTTTAAAACAGTTCTTGCGCTATTAGCCCTGCTGGCAGGTTCCGGCATTTCGATTGCGGCAAATCTCGACGATCCAGGAGCACTCCGTTCGGAGGAACCTGCTGCCGTCACCGAATCCGTCGGGATGACTGATTCTCCCGTAACGGCCAACTCGCCA
>CAYLSS010000192.1:0-6916 GCA_964385765.1 uncultured Solibacteraceae bacterium | reverse complement strand
CCACGGCGACCTCGAATCGTTCATGATGATGCCACTCCTTGGCGTCGAGACGGGTTTGGCGAAACTCGGTCTTTCGATCCGCGAATTGCTGTGGAAGGCCGCCGGACTCTTCATCGTGCTCGGTTGCATCGACCTGGTTCGCCAGCGCCGGCGCTACCGAAAAGACTTGCGGATGACCAAGCAAGAGATTCGCGACGAGCACAAAGAGGTCGAGGGGAATCCTCACACCAAAGCGAGGATCCGCCGTCTCCAGCGCGAGCTGCTGCGGCGCCAGATGATGAACGACGTGGCTTCGGCCAGCGCTGTGGTGGTGAATCCAACCCACTACGCGGTCGCTATTCGCTATGACTTGGAATCGATGGCCGCTCCCAAAATCGTGGCCAAGGGGAAGAACAAGCTCGCGCTGCAGATTCGCCAGAAGGCGACCGACCTCGAGATTCCGATCGTGGAGAATCCACCGCTCGCGCGGGCTCTCTACGATTCAGTCGACGTTGGGCAGGAGATACCGGTGCACCTGTATCGTGCGGTCGCCGAAATCCTCGCCTACATTTACCGGATTATGAACGGAACGCTGCCGGGGGCTCGACCCGGGACCAGGAGGTAACTGAATTCGATGGCTACTGCAAGCACTCCAGTTGGCGCTGTTCCCCAGGCTGCGCTAGGTCAAGGTTCCGGACCTGCGCCCCCGAAGAGCCGGGAAGGCGGTATGGCGCTGGTACCAGGTTTCGGCCGGGCCTTCCCAAAGGTCGGATGGAGCGATCTGGCGGTTCCGATCGCCGTCCTGGGCATCGTCATGGCGATGATCACACCGCTGCCATCCATCGTCCTCGATCTCCTCATCAGCGCCAATATCACGATGTCGGTCATCATCCTCCTGGTCGCGATGTACATCACACGGCCGGTGGAATTCAACGTATTCCCGACGATGCTGCTGTTGATGACGCTCTTCCGGCTGGCGCTGAATATCTCCTCGTCCCGGCTCATCCTGTTACATGGAAACTCCGGCACCACGGCCGCCGGCGAAGTGATCGAGGCGTTCGGCAACTTCGTTGTCGGAGGCAATTACATCATTGGCGCCGTGATCTTCCTTGTGTTGATCGCGATTCAGTATGTCGTCATCAACCACGGTGCCGTTCGTATCTCCGAAGTGACCGCCCGGTTCACTCTGGACGCCATGCCCGGCAAGCAGATGTCCATTGACTCAGACCTGAATGCCGGCCTGATCGATGAGGCCGAAGCGAGGGACCGCCGCCTCGCACTCAACGCTGAGTCAGAGTTCTACGGTGCGATGGACGGTGCTTCGCGGTTTACGCAGCGCGACGCCGTGGCGAGCATCCTGATCACGGCCATTAACATCGTCGCCGGGTTCTTGATCGGCGTCTTCCAGCACGGGATGGAACTTGCTACCGCCATCGAGACCTACACGGTGCTCACCATCGGCGACGGACTCGTCACCGTGATCCCGGCCCTGATGATATCGGTTTGCGGTGGGTTGATCGTCACCCGTGCGAGCTCTGACACGCGTCTGGGAGAAGACTTCCGCAAGCAGGTGCTCGGCAATGTCCAGCCCCTGTTTCTGGCTTCGGGCGTCCTGATGGCGATGGCTCTGTTTCCCGGCCTGCCGAAGCTGCCATTCCTCATTCTCGGAGCCAGCGTGGGTACGTTTGCATGGCGAACGCGACAGGAAACAGCCACTGACAAGAATACGACACAGCCGGCCGCCTCCAAACCTGCTCAGGAGCCCGTGGAATCGCTCCTGAGAGTCGAGCCGCTCGCGACCGAGGTCGGGTTGGGACTGGTAAAGCTCGTTGAGGGCGGCGCCTCCTCTCCACTTCTCCGTCGTATCGCGGGGATCCGGCGCCAACTAGCAAGCGAGCTCGGCTACCTTATGCCGCCGGTTCGCGTCACCGACAACCTCAATCTGAAGGCTGGCGAGTACTCGATTCAACTCAAGGGCGTGGAGATCGCCCGTTACGAACTGCTGCCCGGTTGCGAACTGGCCATCGCTCCGGACGGCGCCAGCGACCTGATTGAGGGTGCTCCAACGGTGGAACCAGCCTTCGGAATGAAAGCTGTTTGGGTGCCGGCCCATCAATCCGAGCAGGCTCGCAAAGCGGGCTACACGGTGGTCGATCCAGTAAGCGTCCTGGGAACCCACCTGGCCGAGCTTGTCCGGACCCACGCGCACGAATTGTTTTCGCGCCAGGACGCCAAGGCGTTGCTCGACCGGGTGGCAGAGGAGAACTCTCGGGTCGTAGAGGATCTGGTCCCCAAATTGCTCTCTCTGTCTGTGGTGCAGAAGATTTTGCAGAATTTGCTTCGCGAACGCGTTTCGATTCGGGACGCGGTTTCCATTCTGGAAGCGATTAGCGAAGCGGCGCAAATCACGAAGAACCCGATTCTCTTGACGGAGTATGTCAGGCAGGCGATTCGACGCATGGTGGTCAAGCCCTATCTGAACGCCGCAGGCGAATTGCCGGCGTTCCTGCTCGATGCATCGATCGACCAATCGGTCGAATCCGCCGTCGAGCATACCGAGCACACAAGCCACTTGAACCTGGCGCCGCAAAAAATTCGCGATATTACCGAGCGGGTATCGAAAACGATTGGGAAGACCGACAGCCCGGTGGTGCTGCTGACGGGCGCCGGAGCTCGTTTCTTTGTCCGTCAGATTGCGGAGTCTTCGCTGCGCAATCTTGCCGTGATTTCGCATAGCGAAATTCCGGCCGGCGTGCGAGTCATCTCGCTCGGTTTCGTGAAGTAACTGACTGGATAAGGGCGGTCCTTCGGGCCGTCCAGGTAGAAGGACGTGCGATGAAGCTCAAGTCATATTTCGCTGACAGTGTGGCATCGGCCATGGCGGAAGCCGCCAGAGAACTCGGACCGGAGGCCATGCTGGTGAACTCGCGTGAGGCGCCGCCGGAAGCCCGGCACCTTGGGCCTTATGAAGTTGTGTTTGGAGTCGCTGCCGCCGCAAACGGATCAGCCGCTCGTTCCGGCATGGCGCGAGGGACCTCGGACGCGGACGCTCGAGTCAGAACCGGAAAGACGGCCGGCGACGAGAGACGAATGTCCGATCTGTCGCAGGAGGTGGCTGAGCTGCGCCGGCAGATCTCACGCATCGCCGGATCTCTGGCGCGATCCCGGACCGTCGGCGCTGACCACGGTCCGCTCGAGCCAATGATCTGCAGGATCTCGGATGGATTGCTTAACGTCGATCTGGCCCCCGACCTTGTCCACGATGTCGTCAGTCGGGTTCGTATCGCAGCCGAGAGCGACGATGCTGTCGTGGACGCCGGGGAATTCGCCGGCCTGCTCGACCTTGTCCGGGCCGAACTCGCCGGGATGTTCTCCGTTGACCCAAGGGTTGGGGCGAGTCGCGAAGGCGCACAGGTAGTGGCGTTTGTCGGACCGCCGGGTTCCGGGAAAACCTCAGCTCTCGTAAAGGTCGCCGCCGCCTGCGGCTTGCAGGCTCACAAGCCCGCTCAACTACTTTCGCTCGACATGTACCGCGTTGGCGGAGCGGAGCAGTTGCGTTCGTTTGCCGCCATCCTTGGGATCGGATTCCAGGCGCTGGATACTCCTCTCGCGCTGGCGCAATCGCTCGAAGAGCACCGACACAAGGACTTGATATTGATTGACACTCCGGGGCATAGTCCCCGCGATATGGACGGAGCTTCGGATCTCGCGGCGTTTCTGCAGTCGCACCCAAGAATCGACGTTCATTTGACGCTCGCCGCGTCCACGAAGGCGGCCGACATGCAGTCATCGGTACGTCGCTTCGAGGCGTTTCGACCCACCAAGCTCCTGTTTACGAAGCTGGACGAAACATCTTCGCCCGGCACCCTTCTCAACGAATCGATTCGAACCGGAAATCCGATTTCATTTCTTACGGACGGCCAGCAGATCCCCGAGGATCTTCGGGAGGCTTCGAAATCGGCCGTGCTGGATCTTGTGTTAGCGGACCTCATCCGCGAATCGGCTGATATGGCCGAGATCCCGCACTGTGAAAGTCCGTCCTGGGAACGCCCTGCCGCCGGACACGCGGCGGCGGCCTGAGCGGTGCCATCCCCTCGGCTCATTTCATGGGAAGTGCCAGCATGCATCCATACCAGGTAGCTACAGAGCCCAAAGCCGACGAAAGAGAGAGCCTCATCCTCGAGCACTTGCCTCAGGTGCGCTTGATCGCTCGTAGGATTCACGAGCGCTTGCCGGAGAGCGTCAGCCTTGACGACCTGATCTCCACCGGGATTGTGGGCTTGATTTCGGCAATCGACAATTTCGAACCGCGCCACAATGTAAAGCTCAAGACCTATGCTGAATACAAAATCCGGGGCGCCATCCTGGACAGCCTGCGCGGACTGGACTGGGCTCCGCGCCAGCAGCGCAAGAAGGTAAAACAGATTGAAGCCGCCATCGCGGTCATCGAGCAGCGCGTCCAGCGAACGCCTTCCGAGGAGGAGGTGGCTGAGGAGCTGGGGGTCGACCTGGACGAGTACCATTCCTGGCTCGTCGATATCCGAGGCATCAATCTCGGCAGCCTGGAGGCAACAACATCCGAGGAGGATGGAAGAGATCTTCTTCAGTTCGTTTCAGACTCCGAAGAAGAGTGGCCCTCGCACCTGCTCGAACGCGCGGAATTAGAGCGCCTGCTGGCTGGCGCTATCGATAAGCTTCCCTACATCGAGCGGACAATCCTCAGTCTCTACTATCACGAGGAATTGACTCTCCGCGAGGTCTCGAAGATCGTGAAGCTGCACGAATCGCGTGTCTCGCAGCTAAAGTCACAGGCGATTCTGCGGTTGCGGAGCTACATCCGAAAACGTTGGCCGAGCGGCCGCGGGGCGTAGATTTGTGCGGCTCAAATTGCAGGCGCTCTGCCTGTTGAGGCCAGAGAGGATCCGATGACGAATATCAAGCCCGAAGAGGACGGCGTTTCCAGTAACTGGTTGATCGGGTTGTGGGCCGAGAGCCTGGCGAGCGTTCTAGAGGTCATGACCGGTGAGCGCCCGAACATCGTGCCAGGCTCTCCGGCAGACCCTGGCGACAATGTCCTCTGGTGGGAGCAGCAGCTCGATTTAGCCGACGGCTCCAGGGTGTGGGTAGGCGCAGAACGTTCGGTTTGGGTCGAGATGGGGCGTCGGAGCCTGGAGATCGCAGGTGTCGAGGACGGATCAGAGGAAGACTTTCGGGGCACCTATCAGGAGCTGCTCCAGCAAACACTTTCGGCCTTCTCGCAAAGCATTGGAGACAAAATTGGCCGCGAGGTGAACTGTCTCGACGGCCGCGTCGTGGACGGCGAGCAGGCGCCGGAATCTACGCCCTTTACGGTCCAGTACCCAGGGGGGGAAGCGGGCTGCATCTTCTTCGCCTTCACCGGCGACCTCGGAGAAGAAAACGCTCCCGGGGGACAGCAAGCGCTCTCCGCCGCTCCTGAAGCGGATTCCGGGCCGGATGCCCGCTCACTGGCGCCTCTTCCGCCGACCAAGACGGCCGAACTGCTGCTCGATGTTGAACTACCCGTTAGCGTCTCGTTCGGGCGCGCCCACCTTCCGCTGCGCGACGTGCTCAAGCTCGCTTCCGGATCGATCGTCGAACTGAACCGGACCGTCGCCGAACCTGTCGAGGTGATCATCAACAATTGCGTTATTGCGCGGGGCGAAGTGGTCGTCGTCGATGGGAACTACGGCGTCCGCATTAGCGAAATCATCAGCCGTGAACAGAGGCTGCGAACGCTGAACTAGCAACAGAAGGAGACGAGGAAATTGAACGAGACCACATTCATGGTGATTGCCGCTCTACTGCTGGCGGTCGGCCTGGCTCTTTGCACCTTCCTATTCGTGACCCTCAAGCAGGAAATCCACCAACTGCGCAAGCTTGCGAGGAAAGGGCCGCTCGAGGTGCAGGGTGACCTTGATCGTCTCCGGGAGGACATGGAGCGCATCCGTGCGGAATTGGCTCGGCTCGAGTCCGAAGTGGAGCACAGGGTCGGAGAACTTCCACAGCTCTCAGCCCCCAAGCCCGGCATGAATACGAGCCGCCGCGCCCAGGTGCTTCGGATGTATCGGCGGGGGGAACGTCCCGAACAGATCGCCGCGGCGCTCGGAATCGCCCGGGGCGAGATCGACCTGCTGCTCAAAGTACACGAGATTGCACGCTCGGCCTGACGGCATTGACCCGCAGGACCGTTAGAGGGAGGTGCGGTAGCAAAGCAGGGCCCGCCGGGGAAAAGCGGCTCGCCCCGAAACCCGGTCTTGCCGATCCATGACGGCTACACCGGGTACGCCCGTTCGCAAGCCCACCGCAGTTTCCGGGGGATTGCCCCCGTGTCGTCCCCGACTTCCACTTGGATGTCCATTTTCTTCCCACGCCGGACAATCGTCAGGCTGATCGAGGTCTCTCGATTCTCTCGAATGGCCTCCGTGATCTCCCGCGGAGTCGCCACTCGAACCGACCCGACACCTACCACGACATCGCCGGCTCGCAAACCCGCCCGGGCCGCGGGCGTATCCTCGCCAACTGATCGTACCAGGACACCCTGCTCCACTCCGAAGTACTCGGCGAGTTGGGCTTCCAAAGACTCAGCAATGATTCCGAGCTTAGCGCTTCGCCACGTCGTGTATACATGTGGCACGTCGGGAATGACCACTTTGGGATCCCGTAAACCCAATTCGGAGAGCTTACCTTTCTTCATCAGGCCGATGACGTCTTTTTTTGAACCCATCTTCGCCGTGATCCGCAGCTCGCGATCCCCTCGCAGGACCTTCATCCACACCTCGCGGCCGACAGGCGTCTCCCGGACGAGGCGAATAAACTGCTTCTCGCCGATCACTTCCTCGCCGTTGTATCCAACAACCACATCCCC
The DNA here is from genome assembly GCA_964385765.1 of uncultured Solibacteraceae bacterium. GTDB lineage: Bacteria > Acidobacteriota > Terriglobia > Bryobacterales > Bryobacteraceae > CAWELS01. Next base: position 51 of record CAYLSS010000192.1, on the reverse strand, counting down.
CTTCTGAAGACCGGCTTTTTCGGCGGCGCTGCCCGAAACCACGGATGTGAT
>CAYLSS010000191.1:0-6943 GCA_964385765.1 uncultured Solibacteraceae bacterium | reverse complement strand
GCCGGTGGGACGGAGCAGGCTGACGATGGTCGCTCTTCGAATCGAATGGTCGTGGTCAGTCGCGGCTATACTCGTACATCACATTGCCCGCAACATCGTGGAACCGGAAGGTGATGGTGCTGCCTTCACCTTCCGGCTGGACCGTCACGGAGAGAAACCCGCCGATCTCGCGGTGATACTTGTGATAGTCATCATCGTAGCCCGGTGAGCCGCCCGCGTGTTGATCGCTTACCGATCCGCTCGAGAACTCGTGGACCTTCGTCTCCGGATGGATCGAATGGTACTGCCAGTGGCGGTCGCCGCAAGCGATGAAGAAGTTGTCGGCAACGTTGTCCCGCACCCAGCGGCGGAACTCGTCTCCCTCGTATGCGAACGCGGCGTTAGCGTGATTGTCAGCCTTTTTCGTGCGATCTGGGCCGACGATGGGAGTCGGGCTCACGAGAATCCGCCAGTCGGCGTCGCTCTCGAGCAAAGTGCGCTTCAGCCACTCCTTCTGTTCCTGCCCCCAAATGCTCTTCTCGGGCCCGTCAGGCATAGTGTTCGGCGACCGGAAGTCACGGCCCTCGGTGAGCCATATCTGCAGGGCCTTGCCCCAGCGGAACGTCCGGTAGGGCTTCTCGCTCATGGGAACCTGTTCGTCGTAGACCTGAAGGCCCTGCTCCCAGGTGAATGTGCCCATGTACTCCTTGCTCATTCCGGGCCAGTTGTCATTGTGATAGGAGTCGTGGTCGTCCTTCTCCCAGTAGCCGGGAACTCGCAGATGAAAGTTGAGCAGCTTGGGGAAGCTGTACATGCGGTGCCAGTGGTACCGGGCCAGTTCGATGCTGGTGACCAGCGGTTGGTCGCTGTCGTAGTAGACTGTGTCGCCGGTCGGCACGATGAAGTGGGGGTTCAGTGCCGCCATGGCATCATAGATCAGAAAGCCGTCTTCATGATCGGTGTCGCGGTTCGCTTGGCCGGTGATTACGGTGAAGCTGACTTCGCTGTAGGCCTCCGCCGGGGGAGCGGTCCGGAAACTGCCGCGCAGTGGTTTGTGCATCGTGAGTCCGTCCGGCGAGGACGTTTCGGCGGCATAGTGGTAAGTCGTGGCCGGTGCGAGCCCGGTGATCGGGATGTGCGCCGTGAAGTCCCTCTCGGCCGTCACCTCCGTCCAGGGTGTTTCGACTGCGTCCTCCAGGTCTTCGCTCCTGCCGTAGCGCACTCGCGCACGTCCCGGCGCACCGGGTACCGACCCGTGCAGCGTCAGCGGATCGAGTGGTGGAGTCATGACCTTTTCGGCGCGCCCGCGCTTAACTACTCCGTCCTGCCGGCGCGACTCGTTCTCGGTGACCCGCATCCAAATGATCGCCGAGGACTCCGTGACCTCGCCTACTTTCACGCCGGTGGCTTGCCGACTCTCGTCGAGCAACGTCACCTCCGGCGAGCATGCAAGCAAAAGCATCGAACAGAACAAAGTGAATAGGCAGCTATCGGTCCGCTTCATATCGCTCAAATTCTACAGCAAGATGACCCGTGATTTGCAGAACACCGACACAGCTCGACGCGCCGGCATCTTCTTCGGACCACGGCCGGAATGCGGTCCGGCGGCGGGGTCGGCGGGGAAGCATGGCCTCCTGACCTCGCAGGATCTGAAGAGGATCCGCCAGCGCTTCGGGTTGAGCCAGCGGGGGTTTGCGAAGCGTTTTCGGGGCATCAGCGTGGCGAGCCTGAAGCGTTGGGAAGCTGGCGCCCGCGCCCGTATCGTCACGCGGCTCTGTGGGTCGGCTGGTGGTGGAGTCGCAGCAGTTGGTCGGACCTCACGGCCAGCGACGCGTATGTGCGACCAGTGTCGTCGCTGAACTCAACCTCGTAAACTCCTGGAGCGAGTTGCTCTACGACTGTACCGACCTGCCCGCGTTCGAGTCCGGCGTTGGGCAGATCCACGAGCAGCGCCACCACCGAGAGCAATTCCATCTCTCGCATCGTGAACCCTACCTCATGCTACGTAACAACTGGTCAGCCGCGCGGAACAATCGTCCCGCAGTACGATCCAGTGGCTTCGCACAACGGCCTGTCGGCTGCGGTGAACCAACGTGAAGTCGATAGTGTACCGCTCGCCGAGCTGATGAGTTCGGCCCGGTGTGGCATCCTTCTCCGCGGCGGACCGCGTCAGCTCGGCCCGCAAGAACTCCGAATCGGCTTGCGCGTTCCCCAGAGCGGAGGCGAAGACCCGAGCCTTGTGCCGTCCACGCGGATGAGCCGGGTTCAGACAATAGTCGCGGATCTTGGCCAGATCAACAATGGCGGATTCTCCACCCGGCGATCTCATCTCGAACGAGGCTAGCGGAAGAAAGTGTGAAACCCGGGGATTGCTCGATATCGACCGGATGGGTCTCATGACCCTCGATGAGGTTCGAGTAGTAGCAGGGCATCGCCCCCACGAGCGTAACCCGAGAGACGATCAGACTCTCTGGCAGGCTGCGCTTGACACCGACCGCTACCTGCGCCAGCCGCGACGAGCGCTGCCGTCGGCTGGGATAACATGGTCCTTGGCGCGAAACCTCCGGGCAGGGACGTGAATTGGAGCGGCAATCCCGAACCGCCCGGCCTGATGCCTGATCCACCCGCAAAGAGACAACTTATGAAAGGACTTGCAGCAATCACCGGCGCCTCGAGTGGAATCGGCGCGGCGTTTGCCCGGAGACTGGTTCGCGAGGGATTCGGCCTGCTTCTGGTCGCACGCCGCCGGGAGCGTCTCGAAGAGCTGGCTGCGGAGTTGACCGCGACCTTCGGCGCCAGCGTCGAGGTGCTCGCTGCCGATCTCACGAGGGACGCCGATCTGGGGCGGGTCGAAGACCGCTTGCGCTCCGCTCCCGAACTGGTGTTTCTGGTCAACAACGCAGGCTTCGGAAGCCGGGGGCGGTTTTTCGAAATCGAGGTCGAGCGTCAGGACGCCATGCACCGCCTCCACATTCTGGCGACGATGCGCCTCACGCACGCCGCACTGCCCGGAATGGTGTCCCGCCACAAGGGAAGCGTTGTCAATGTGTCGTCGGTGGCCGCGTTCCTCCAAGGCCTCGGCTCGGTCAGCTACTGTTCGACCAAGGCCTGGATGAACAGCTTCACCGAGGGTCTGTCAACGGAGTTGCGCTCGATAGATTCACCTGTTCAGGTGCAGGCTTTGTGCCCGGGCTTCACCCTGACCGAGTTCCATGACACCCTCGGAGTCGGGCGCAATATAGCTCCCAAGAGTTGGTGGATGAAAGCTGACGACGTCGTAGCCGAGTCAATGGCGGGTCTGGAGAGGCGTAAGCTCATCGTCGTTCCTGGCTGGCGATACCGCCTCGTGGTTGCGATCCTTTCGCTTACTCCCCGGCCGCTCCGGCATGCAATGGCTCGGCGTCGATATTCACGCACGACCTGAAGGGCACGGGCCGGGCGGGCGAGGGGACATGCGCAGGTCTTGCAAGGCCGTTCTTCGCGAGGTCCGGCACCAGCGATGGGGAGATGTTGCTATCGAGGTTCCTGACTGAGGCAGATAAAGGCGGTAACACTTCAGGACCTTCGTCGATCTACTAAAAAGTATGCGTATTGCAAAAACAGACATTCCGGAAAAGGTCAATGCTCCCGGAGCAGTGGCCCGACAGGCAATGGACTTCGCTGACACGACCGGTTGGGGCAAGATTGCCGGCGAGCATTTCTCGATGGCGGCCGGTACCGATCTCGCACCGCTGCTGAAAGGCCTGGAGAACGATCTGTGCCAGTCGCCGCATTGCGGTTACCTGGTCGAGGGCAAGATCAATGTAACGTATTCGGACGGCTCAACGGAGGAAGTGAACGGTGGCGATCTCTTCTATTGGCCCGCCGGCCACACGGTTGCTGTAGCCGAGGATGCCGACATGATCCTGTTCAGCCCTCAGCATGAGCACGGACCGGTTGTGGAGCATGTTCGAAAGCAACTAGCGGGCTAGGCTAGGCCGCTAGCCAGCTAGCCCGGCTTCTCTCCCTGCTGTTTGGGTTCGCGCTCGTTCCGTTCAGCCGGGCCGTTGGGCGTCTTCATCATCCTTCGGCGCTCTTCCATGGTTTGCAGCCGGAGCTGAACCTCTGGCACCAGTGCTTCGACCTCGCGCGCCCGCTGCTGCGCTTCCCGGGCCTGCTGTTGCGCTTCGCGTACCCGCTGCTGCGCTTCGCGAAGCTGCTCCTCGATCTCATCCGCATTGATGCTCTGTGAATCAGGTGGAGGCGGCGGAGCGGACGGCGGAGCCGGCGGCTCGGGGACAGGCGGAGGAGGAGGCGCTTCCTCCGCAGTTGTCGATTTCTCCTGGACGCCGGCGAGGACCACCAACGCCGGCTGGCCGCTGATATGCTGTTGCCAGAATGATGCAGACAGGATTCCGGACTACTTTTGTTGTTGGGGTCATCATTTCGCTGGCGGCGTGGCTGCCGGCGGCGGGGGCGGCGGAGAACGGGGTCACCGTCCTGTTCACCGGCGATGACCTGGAGCGATTCGAACCCGACGAAGAGGACGGCACAGCCGGCAGGATGTCGGTTGTCGAACTGGAAGGGCCGGGCTTCCGGCGGGCATTGCGGTTGAGCGGCGAATCCGGGGGACGTTTCCGCGTGCGGGCGCCGCTTTCGCGAGCCATTGGCAAGGGCGAGGTGCTGTCGCTGAGTTTCCATGTTCGGGGCGCCGGTGGCGAAGATGCGCAGGTGCGATTCGAGCCCGGGATTTCGCGGTGGTCGAGCCCGATGCGGATGGCCGTTCGGGTCAGCGACGAATGGCGGAAGTACGAGTATCCGTTTCGGACCCGACGGGGTTACGAAGCGGGGGAGAGCCGGATCGAGTTCCTCACCGGGAGGGGGGCGATCGAGATTGGAAGCATCCAACTTGCCAGTCACGGCGTGGAGGCGGATCCGCTGGAGCTGCCCTGCACCCGGCTGGAATATGCCGGCAGCGAGCCCGACGCCGGGTGGCGCGCGGCCGCCGCGGAACGCATCGAGAGATTGCGCAAGGGGGATCTTACGGTCAGGGTTCGTGACGGCTCTGGCCGCCCGGTAGCCGGGGCGGAGGTGACGGTCCAGATGAAGAGGCACGCCTTCGGCTTCGGGTCCGTCATCAATGTCCCGACCTTTCAGGGCAAACGCGAGGGAGTCAGCGAAGAAAACCTGGCTGCTTATAAGCATCACATTCTCCGGCTCTTCGACCGCGCCGTCTTCGAGAGCGCCACCAAGTGGCCGCAGTGGGAGCGGGAGGAGACGCCGGCTATGGTGCTCGATACTCTCGAGTGGTTGCATGCGAACGGCCTTGATGTGCGCGGCCATGTGCTGGTATGGCCTTCATGGCGCTGGCTCCCCGAGCGCTTGAAGGAGCTGAAGAACGATCCAGCCGCGCTTCGCCGCGAGGTCAGGGAACACATTCGCGACGAGCTCACTCAGCTTCGAGGCAAGTTTGTCGACTGGGACGTGATCAACGAACCCTATTCCAACCACGACCTGATCGACATCCTGGGCCGTGGAGCGATGGTCGAGTGGTTCGAGCTGGCGCGCGAATTCGAGCCGAACGCCAAGCTCTATCTCAACGACTATTCGATCCTGGCCGGCAATGACGACCGGCACCGTGACCACTTCGAAGAGACGATCCGATTCCTGATCGAGCACGACGCGCCGATCGATGGCATCGGGATGCAGGCGCACTTTGGCAGCGAGGTGACGCCGCCGGTTGAGGTACTCGAGATTCTCGACCGCTTCGCGCGCCTAGGCAAGGAGATCCAGATTACGGAGTTCGACATCGATACGATCGACCAGCGGCTGCAGGCCGACTATACCCGGGATTTGCTGACGGCCGTCTTCAGCCATCCTTCGACCACGGGCTTCGTGATGTGGGGTTTCTGGGAGGGACGCCACTGGAAGCCGAACGGCGCCATGTACCGGCGCGACTGGAGCGCGAAACCGAACGCCGGAGCCTACGAGGACCTGGTTCTCAATCGCTGGTGGACCAACGAAACCGTGACGACGGATGCCGAAGGGCGATGCCGGGTGCGCGGCTTTCTCGGCGACTACGATATTGAGGCGAAGCACGGAGGCGCAGCCCGGCGCCGGGAGGTCGAGCTCAGCGATGGAGGCACGTCGGTCGAAATCGAACTATAGGATCTACTGCTGGTCGTAGCCGTTCAAGCGGCGGACCCAGATGTTCCGGTAGCGGACCGGCACGGCATGGTCCTGCAGGAGGATCGGCTCGGCCGGGGGATGCGGTTGGTATTCGTTGAAGCGGCGATGGGCCACCGGTCCGACGATTTCCTGGCGGTGGTGAACCAGCACGCCGTTGTGGAAGACGGTTACGTAGGCCGGCTTGACCAGTTTTTCACCGTCGAACCGGGGCGCTTCGAAGGCGATGTCGAAGCTCTGCCATTCGCCGCCCTTCCGCGAGGCGTTTACCAGCGGGGGCCACTGGCCGTAGATCGCCCCGGCCTGGCCGTCGGCATAGGTGGGGTTATCAACGGAGTCCAGCACCTGGATCTCGTAGCGTTTCATGAGCATGACCCCGCCGTTACCGCGCCACTGGCTCGTACCGCAGGGTTCGGCCGGCGTCGCCCATTCGATGTGAAGCTGGACATCGCCGAACTTCTCTTTGCTCAGCAGGTGCCCGGAACCGGAGACAACCTCCATGTAGCCATCCTGGACTTTCCAGGTGGGCTCGACCATCTCCGCGCCCCTGCGTTTGGGCTGCTGGCTCCACTGGGCAAGACCGGTTCCGTCGAACAGAACGATGGCGTCGGACGGCGGCGGGACCGGCTCGGTGATCGGGGCGGGCGTCACCTTGGGCGGGTGCGGCCGGTCTATGTCATGGACGCGCCACTTCTGGCCCGGAAGCACCGGCGTGTCGTCATAGCCGGTACCCGCTGTCCGGGCGCAAGGGTCCGTGGGTTGCCCCTGCGCGGCGGCGATGCATGGCAATTCGAGGAGC
>CAYLSS010000190.1:0-6969 GCA_964385765.1 uncultured Solibacteraceae bacterium | reverse complement strand
CGCGATCTTCCCCGGCTTGGGCTATCCTGACTTAAACAAGATTGTGCTCACCCGTCTGACAGTCCGGAATTTCAAGCGCTTTGACAAGATAGAGGTCGAACTCGGCAGCCCGGTCCTCTTTATCGGTCCAAACAACTCCGGAAAGACATCTGCTCTTCAGGCTCTGGCACTCTGGGAAGTTGGTTTGCGCCGTTGGATGGAAAAGCGGCGCGGTGAAAAAACGCCCGAAAGACGCCCTGGCGTGACCATCAACCGCCGGGATCTGATTGCGGTGCCCGTCCCGTCGGCTAACCTGTTATGGCGCGATCTTCACACCAGGCAAACATTCCGCGAGGACGGCAAGCAGAAAACCAGAAATGTGCGCGTGGAGATCCTTGTCGAGGGAGTTAGCGGCGGCGGGCCTTGGAATTGCGGTCTGGAGTTCGACTACGCCAATCAGGAATCGTTGTACTGCCGGCCCCTCCGGCTGGGTGTAGAGAATGGTACCGACCGGATGCCCGTGCCTGACGAGGCGGCAGAAGTCCAGGTAGCGTTTCTTCCGCCCATGTCGGGACTCGCCGCCACGGAGACGCGGCTGGAGTTCGGCGCCATCAATGTCCGTATCGGCGAAGGTCGCACTGCGGAGGTACTCAGAAACCTATGCTACGAGATCTACGAGCAGGGCGACGGCACGCGGTGGTCACAGCTAAAGACCTCCATCGACCGCCTCTTCGGCATTTCTCTCAAAGCGCCCGAATACATCGCGGAACGGAGCGAGATCGTTATGCAATACGGCGACCGCGGCACGGTATTGGACCTTTCTGTGTCGGGGCGAGGCCTCCAACAAACGCTCCTGCTCCTGGCGTACATATATCGCCACCCGCGAACTGTCCTCTTGCTCGATGAGCCTGACGCTCATCTCGAGATATTACGTCAGCGGCATATTTACCAGTTGCTATCGGACGCCGCAAGTCAAGACGGCAATCAGATAATCGCGGCAACTCATTCCGAGGTGCTGCTGAATGAAGCGGCCGGCCGGGATTTGGTCGTGGCCTTTATTGGTCGCCCGCGATTGATTGCTGATCGCGGCAGCCAGTTAGTGAAATCGTTGGCCGAGATCGGATTCGAACACTACTATCAGGCGGAACAGACCGGCTGGGTCCTGTATTTGGAAGGATCCACGGACTTGGCGTTTCTTCGAACGTTTGCCAGGACGCTGCAACACAAGGAAGCTGAAGCAGCGCTCGAACGGCCGTTTGTTCACTACGTTGGCAACCAACCGATGCAGGTCGCCCGCCATTATCAAGGATTGCGAGAAGCCGTGCCACGCTTGGAGGCGCTCGCGATCTTCGACAGACTGGACCGGGAGCCGCCGCCGGAGTTGGCGAGGATCGCGGTCTGCTGGAGTCGGCGAGAGATCGAGAATTACATCTGTACTCGAGAGACTCTGACTGCGTATGCGGAGGGACGGGCGGTGGCTGAATCCGGCGGCCCGCTGTTCGAGCGGTCAGAGATCGAGCGAAGAATACGGGCGATGAACGAGTCAATCACTGAAGTAGCCGCCGCCATGGAAACGCTCGGTCACGGGTCTCCCTGGGACTCGGACACAAAAGTCAGCGATCACTTTCTGACCCCTCTGTTCCGGAATTACTTCAGCCGCCTCGGACTCCCAAATCTGATGGCGAAGAAAGACTTTCACCAACTTGCCGAGTTTGCCAGCGCTGAGCAGCTCGACGACGAGATCCGCGAGAAACTCGACCGAATCGTCAGGGTGGCCAACTCAGCGATTCCCGCTTAGCTTGGCCAGGAGGCTGTCCAAATGTCCCCATTTCTCCAGGCGTCTCAGATCATTCGACCACCACCGCCGTCCCGCTTGCCGAGACCATGAGCATGTTGCTGTTTTGGCCGCCGATGGTTTCATAGTCGAGGTCGACGGCGATGATGGCGTTGGCGCCGAGTTGCCGGGCCTGCTCGGTCATCTCGTCCATCGCCAGTTCCTTCGCCTTGCGCAATTCGCCTTCGTAGGCGGCGGAGCGGCCACCGATGATGTCCCGGATGCCGGCGAAGAAGTCCTTGAAGATATTGGCGCCCAGAATCGCCTCTCCGGTGACGATTCCAAGATATTTGCGAACCTCCGTGCCCTGGAGCGTGGACGCGGTAACTATGAGCATGTCTCCTCCTTCTGTCGGTTTCATTACGGATCAAGGGGCGTTGTCTTGCTCGAGAACGACGGGCTCCTCGTAGCCGGTCATCTCGAGATAGCCGACACCCCGTACCGGTTCGCCTGCAAGTGTACCTGTATAGTCCACCGCACCTTCCCAATAAGAGGCAACACCCGTGCTCGTGGCCAGTTCCTGGCCCGGCAGCGGGGTCGTCACGCGCAATTCGAGGTCGAGCGATCGTATCCGAACGATCCATTCGATCGGGTACTCCTCCCACCGCTTGCCCGGCACCGGCTCGAGCGTAAAGTCATCGCCGCCGAGATGCCGTGACCGCCCGTCGGGCGATACGACGGTCCCCAAGGCGAAGGACGTCAAGCCGTCGGAGCCGCGCAGTTGAGCCAGCATCACGTCGGCGCCGTTCTCGAGCTGGATCGCCATCCAATCCCAGCCCACCTGATCCGCGGCCAGCAGGTTGCTGAAGAACTCATGATCCATCCAGGCTGAGCCCTCGAGCTCGTAGCTGCGGCCATCGAGCACGAGTTCTCCTGAAGCCGCCAGCCGCGTGAATGAGATGTAGTGTGACGCGTGGCTCTCTCCCGGAGCCTTCCGGCTCATACCGCCCTCGCCGTGGACCACCGGAGGCTTTTCCGGCTCGAGCGCCAGCCGCAGTGTGAACCGTTCGTCCACCGCCCTCAGGTTTTGGACTTCACCCTCCCAGCTTACCTGCCAGTTGCCGTTCCAGATGCGCCGCTGCTCGAGGCTGGCTCCAGCCAGGCCGGGGCCTTGACGATTGATCCGTTCGGAGTAGAAAAACTCGCCGTTCTCGATGTCGCTCAGGGCCAGGTGCGCCAGGTACAGATCTTCCAGATGCCACGTGGAAGTGTCGCCGGTGCGGGCGAGCGCCTGCCGGAAGAAGGTCAGCTCGAAGCCGAAACGCCGGCCGTCTTCAGTGAGGACGTTCCCGGTGTAATACCACCACTCCGTCCGGAACTCCCGGTGATTGAAATGATCCCTCGGGAAGACGTAGTCATAGCCGGGCGACACCGCCCGATAGTCCACTCCAAAGGCCGGGCAGACGGCCACGACAACCAGAAGCAGCAGCAGCGCCGCGCCGGTTTCCCGGCCTCTACTCCTCATGGACCACCTCGATCGGCTTCAAGCGCGCCGCCACCCTCGCCGGGTAGAGGCCTGAGATCACGGTGGCTCCGTAGACTACGGTCAGTCCAGCCAGCAGCAGGGCCACAGGCAAGTGAAACTCGATGGTCCAGCCGAACGACTGCCTGTTGATTACGAAGATCAAGATCAGCGACAGCGCCAAGCCGAGCACCAGCCCGACCAGGTTGGCCAGCAGGCCGAGGAAACCGGCTTCGAAGAGGATCAACCGCCGGATCTGCGCGGAAGATGCTCCCAGGAACCGCAGCACTCCCAGCTCCCGCCGCCGGTCGATCACCAGCGCCAGCAGCGCCCCTGCAATGCCGACCACGGCGACCGCGATCGCCACCGCCTCCAGCGCGTAGGTAATCGAGAAAGTGCGGTCGAAGATCCTCATCGCTACGCGCCGCAGACTGCCATGGGTGAGGACCGAGACCTCTTGTCCGGCAGCCGCCTGCTCCACCCGAGAGCGCACTCGCTCCAGGTCGGCCGAGGGCTCGAGGAAGACCGCCACGCTCGACGGCGCCGGGTCGGGCAGATAACGCAGCAGCGTTTGGCGATCCATGATGATGTAGCCTCGCTCGTTCGAGAAATCGCGATAGACGCCCAGCACTTGGAAAGCGCGCTCGGCCCCGTCAAGCGGCAGGCGGATCGTGTTTCCGGCGGTCACGTCGTGCTTGTTCGAGAACGGTTCACTCACGATGACGTTGTCGCCTTTCGGAAGCGTCGTAAGAATCGCTTCCCGATCGTGTCCGGGAAGAAAGCTGGTTCGACCGTACGTGCGAATCCACTCGGTTTGCCCACCTCCGAGCAGTGCCGGCCGGCCGTTGTAGGAGATGTCGTAGAGGCGGAAGCGGTCCACGGCCGCGACGCCGGGCAGCCGTTCAATCGCGTCAGCAAGACCTGCCGGCATGGTCGGAATCCGATCCGCGGAGCCGGACCCGGCCGGTCTCAGATAGAGATCGGCCTGGAGCTGATTGTCCAGCCAAAGGACCACCGTCTCCCGAAAGCTGCCGACCATCACACCGACGCTGACCATCATGGCCACAGCCGTCGAAAGAGCGCCCACCAGCACTGCGGTTCGAGAGAGCGAACCGGCCAGGCTGCGCGCCCCGAGCATCGCTTCGACTCCCAGGATCCGGCGCAGCGTCGCCGGCGAACCCCCGGCCAGCAGTTTGATAATGGCCGGAGTCGAGAGCGCCGATGCGGCGATCAACAGCAGCGCGGCCAGGTAGCCGAACAGGGGCTTGCCGTCCACGGCGGGCATCGCCGAGGCAAGCGCTGCCGCCAGCGCCAGGCAGAGCCCGAGAGCCAGGTTCCTTCTGGAGTGGACCCGCGACTGGTAATCCCGCCGGCCGCGGGCCATCGCCTCCACCGGTTCCACGCGCGACGCCTCGAGCGCGGGAGCCAGGGCTGAAGCCAGCGCAACCAGAACCCCGATGGACAAGCCGAGCAACCCAATCCCCGGTGAGATCCGGATCTCTGAAGGCGCACTGCTTACATAAAGCGCCTCGACCGTCGCCGACAGCATGCCGACCGCACCTTCCGCCATCAGCCGCCCGGTGAGCAACCCGGCAGCGCCACCGGCAAGGCCGAAAAACATCGCCTCGGCCAGGAAAGCCAGCACAACCTGCGGGCGTGTCGCTCCGAGCGCCCGCAGTATACCGATCTCGACCCGCCGTCGCACTACCGACACGGCGATCGTGTTGTAGATCAGGAACGCACCGACCACCAGCGCTATGTAGCTCAACACCCGCAAGTTCCAGCGGAACGCCGCCAGCATCTTCTGATTCGCCTCGGTGCGAGCCCCGCGCGGTGCAATCTCAACGTCCGGCGGAAGTACCTCTTTGAGCCGCTTGATCCATTGTGTGAGGGCCGGCTGTGGCGGGACGCGAACTTCGATGCGGTCCAGCCTGCCTATGCGGTCGAGTGCCTGCTGAGCAACGCGGATGTCCATGACCACGGTCCGCTGCTGCGATTCGCCCCGATCGACCACTCCCCGCACCGTGTATTCCGATGTTCGCGAATTAATCGTCAGCGAGATGAAGCCGTCCGCCAGTGCAGGGCTCACCCAAACCGCCCTCGGATCCTGCAGCGCTTCGAAGTGATCCTCTCCGGATCCGCCGGCGCCGGGGAGTTGCTGCCGCACCAGGTCAAGGCCCAGGAGAGGAACCGTGGCGCCGCTGTCGTTCACAACCGCATATCCCTCGACTCGCGGTGAAACCTCAATTGGCCAGGGAAGCGTTGCCAGCGTTCCGAGGTGTTCCTCGTCGACGCCGCCAATCGCGGTGATCTCGAGGTCCGTGTCCCCGGTGAGCGTCTCGAGCGATGATCGAAAGCTTCCCGCCGCAGCCGTGCCCGCCAGTTCGATAGCCACGACCACGCCCACTCCGAGAGCGACGGCGAGCAGGGTGAGCGCCGTCCGGACGGGATCGGCGAGCAGCGCTCTCACGACCAGGCGCTGGAACAGCAAGAGAGTAGTGGTCAACGGCGTTCGCACTCCTCGACGCGACCGTCGCGCAGCCGCACCAACACATCACATTCTTCGGCCGACTCCCGACTGTGGGTCGCCATCAAGACGGTTGTGCCCAAATCCGACGCCGTGCGGCGCAGCAATTCGATCACGATCCGCCCGGTCTTTGTGTCGAGGTTTCCGATCGGTTCGTCGGCCAGCACCAGCTTGGGTGAATGCACCAGGGCCCGCGCGATGGCGACCCTCTGCATCTGCCCGCCGGAGAGTTGGTGTGGATGCCGGTGAGCCAGGTCTTCCATTTCGACCCAGCGCAGCCGCTCGATTGCCTGCTCCCTGGCCCCTGGCTTGCCCGCCAGCAGCAGCGGCAGCTCGACATTCTCGACTGCCGTCAGGGTGGGAAGGAGTTGGAAGAACTGAAACACAAAGCCTACTTCCTCGCGCCGCAGACGGGTGAGTCCGGTGTCGTCGAGAGCCGAAGTAGACTGCCCGCCGATACGGACCTCGCCCGAGGTGGGAAAGTCCATCGCTCCGGCCAGATTAAGCAGCGTCGACTTTCCGCACCCACTGCGACCGGTCACCGCGACGAATCGGCCGCTCTCGATCTCGAGCGAGACCGAATCCAGAGCCAGCACCTCGGATCAGTCAGACGCATAGATCTTGGTTACCGCTTCGAGCACCAGGGTTTTCATGGGGCGTCCCATCTAATCGGATGATGCACGTCCCGCGACCGGTGATGAGTTCATCGCTGGTACAATCGAAGCTACTCTGCAGGAAGAGCTGAACCACGGTGGGCGAAAAACCGGCTAAAGTCACAGCTATTTATCCAGGCTCGTTCGATCCTCTGACGAACGGTCATCTGGATCTGATCGAACGATCCACCCACCTGTTCGACAAGTTGATCATCGCGATCCTGCGGAATGAGGAGAAGCAGCCGCTGTTCAGCGCGTCCGAGCGGCAGGAGCTGGTCGAAGAGGCGCTATCGGCCTACAACTATTCCAATGTCGAAACCGACTGCTTTGACGGCCTGCTGGTCGACTACGCCGCCCGGCAAAAAGCGTCGGTCCTGCTGCGAGGCATTCGCGCCATTTCGGATTACGAGTATGAGTTGCAGATGGCGCTGATGAACCGGCGCCTCCATCCGGAGATCGAAACTGTTTTCCTGATGGCCGGTGAAGCGTATTCCTTCATCAGCTCACGACTGGT
>CAYLSS010000189.1:0-6987 GCA_964385765.1 uncultured Solibacteraceae bacterium | reverse complement strand
CTTCCTTGACGACCACACGGTGTCCATTGCTGCTTCGGAATCCGAGAGGCGCATCACCTCGAAGCGCTTTCTCATTGCGACCGGTTCTTCGCCGAGGATGCTCGACATCCCGATCGAGGGCCCCGAACCTCTCACGAATGAAAGCATCTTCGATCTCGACCGGCTCCCTGAGAAGCTCCTCGTGGTCGGCGGGGGACCAATCGGAATCGAGATGGCCCAGGCCTTTCGACGCTTGGGCTCGGAAGTGGTGGTGGTGACATCATCGGAAAGAATCCTTCCCCGCGACGACGCGGAAACGTCAGCGATCTTGTTTGACCAACTGCGCTCCGAAGGAATCGAGTTCCGCGCGGGCACGTCTGTGGAGCGACTGGCCCAGGGCAATGCCGTTACGGACCGGGGCGAGTCAATCCCCTTCGACGAAGTGTTGTTCGCGGTCGGCAGGAAGCCGAATATCGAGTTGCTGAAGCTTGACGCCGCCGGGGTGAAGACAACTCGACGTGGAATTACGGTCGATAGTCGCTGCCGGACATCTCGAAAGCATATCTTCGCCGCCGGAGATGTCGCCGGCCGGCACCAATTCACACACATGGCGGAACACATGGCGAAGATCGCGGTAACCAACGCAATTCTGCGTATTCCGGTCCGGGTCCAGGAGAAACACATTGCTTGGACGACATTCGCTGATCCGGAGGTGGCCCAGGTCGGTCGCTCGGAGGGAGAGCTGAAGGAATCCGGTGTTCGCTACAAGGTCTACCGATTCCCTTACAAGCGGTTGGACCGGGCAATCACGGAGTCCGAGACGGCGGGCCTGATCAAAGTGCTCGCGAACCGGTGGGGGCGGGTTCTCGGGGCGTCCATTGTTGGAGCCCACGCCGGAGAACTGATCAGCGAGTACGCCATGGCCATGCGGGGAGGCGTGCGGCTGCAGACGATCTCGGATACGATCCACCCATATCCAACTTATGCGTTGGGCAACCGTCTGGCGGCCGACATTTCGGTCATGGAAAAGCTCACGCCGGCGCTCGCCACGTGGATCCGAAGACTGTTTGGATTGCGGGGGGATGACAGAGGGGTTCGGGCACTGCGGGAAATGCGGGGTGAGTGAATGCCCCGACTAACACCTGCCATGCATCCGCGCAGACCGGGAACCTCTAAGCTCATATCCCATCATGAAACCAAAATGAAGTTCTCCCGTCATCATAGAAATAACATGCCACTAGATAAGACGCCGTCTGAACCCGTGACGCTGCCGGGCGAGAAGGAGGTCGAGCGGAGGATGGCAGAGGTCGGCCGGACGCGCCGGTGTCCGTACTGCGACAGCCCGTTGCGCAAGTGGGCCGTCCCGCAGCACATCTATACCGAATGGCCCAATGAGTTCTTCTATATCTGCTTCAACGACTACTGCCCGTACTATGTCCGCGGCTGGGAATTCATGGCCGCCCAGAAGAACCCGGGATCGTACCGCATGAGGTACGACCCGCTGAAAGACTACTGCGGCCCGATCCCGGTGTTCGACAAGAACACGCTCCGCGACGGAATCATGCGAGAGTGAAGCCGCGTTGGCTCGCAAGCGGCATACACTCTCCGTGCTGTCATCACAGCCGTCGGCCAAGGTGTTGGCTTAGCCGGCGGTTCTGATTGTCCTTCCTCCCTCGGCTCATCAGCGATACGATATCGGGCATGACGGAGAAAACTTGGCACGACGGTGGGCGGCGGCGGTTCCTGCAATCGGCAGCCGCGGGATTCATGGTTCTCAAGCCGGGGACGGTGTTCGGCAGCCAGGCCAACTCGGCGGTGGAGGTCGGACTGATCGGCTGCGGTGGACGGGGCAACTGGATTTCGCCTTTCTTTCCCGAGTTCACCGGCGCTCGCGTCGTGGCGGCGGCCGACGTGATTCGCGCGCACCTCGATTCCACAATCGAGAAGCTCGGCATCGATGCGTCGCGCGCCTACTATGGCCCGGACGCCTACAGGGAGCTGGCAAACTCCGACCTCGACGGCGTAGTCATCGAAACACCGACTTACTTTCATCCGGAACAGGCACGGGCGGCGGTCGAGGCCGGCAAGCATGTCTTCTGCGCCAAGCCCGTGGCGGTGGATGTACCGGGATCAAAGCACTTTCTCGAGACCGGCAAGATGGCCGAGGGAAAGGTCAGCTTCTGGGTCGACTTCCAAACCCGCGCGATGCCGTACTACCAGGAAGCCGCGCGGCGGGTGCATCGGGGAGACATAGGAAAGCCGGGACTCGCGCAGGTCTACTACCATGCCGGCCGTCCCTCGGCGGACAAATCGACTCCGGGAATGGATCCCGGCAAAGCGCGAATCCTCAACTTCTACCTGGACCGGGCGCTCGGCGGCGACATCATCGTCGAGCAGAACATACACGTCATTGACGTCGCCAACTGGCTGCTCGACGCGCATCCCGTGAAAGCGTTCGGTACCGGGGGCCGCGGCAATTGGTCGGGGACGCGCTATGACGCCGGCGACGCCTGGGACCACTTTCTAGTGACCTACTGGTATCCCGGCGGGGTCCACGCCGACTTCAATTCGCATCAACTTACAAGGGCCAACGCCGACCTCTGCGTGCGCGCCCGGCGCGCGGGCTATCGCACGGCCTGCTTCGGAAAGGCTGCGCTGACACGCATTACACCGGCACGGTCCGAATCCTTGGCGAAAATGAGTGGATTGGAACCGAAAAAGGCGAGACGTTCCGGCTGGGCGCCATCAACAACGTGAAAGCTTTCATTGAAAGCATCCGGACAGGCAAGCTGATCAACAATGCGGAGGAGTCGGTGCGCAGTAACCTCACCGCGATCCTGGGACGGACGGCCGCATATGAGGGCCGGGAACTCACCTGGGAGGAGATGATGCGCTCCGGGGAGCGGCTGGATCCGGGTAATCTGAAACTGCGCTGGTAGCACTCTCGACGGGACGTTGTTCCCGGGTGTGAACCTGGAACGAGCGGGACGAGAAGGTCGTCTGAAGCCATATGAGCAAGCTGCTGTTGATGGTGTTGCTGTCAGTGTGCTCGCTGCCCGTTTCGGCTGGCGAAGACGAAGCGCTCGCCATTATCCAGAAGGCCTTTGCGGCCGATGAAGAGAATGAAAAGACCGCCCGGAGCTACACGTTCCACGAGCGAATCGGAACGACATTCCTCGACAAGAATGGCGAGGTCAAGAAGCGGGAGTCGAAGACGTGGGACATTACATTGCTCGATGGCGCCGAGTACCGGCGGTTGATCGCCGAAGACGATGAGCCATTGCCGGACAAGAAGGCCGCGAAGGAAGAGAAGAAACTCCGGAAGAGCATCGAGAAGATGCGTTCTGAGACGCCCAGGCAGCGGGAGAAGCGGTTGCGCGAGCTGGAGAAGGAACGCGAGGAGGAACGGCGATTCATCCGTGAAGTCACGCGGGCATTTGACTTCCGTCTCGCCGGGGAGGAAACGGTAGATGGCGTCGACTGCTATGTGATCGACGCCGCTCCCAAGCCCGGTTACGAGCCGTCGTTTGACCGCGCCAAGGTCTTGAAGAAGGTCCGTGGCTCTGTCTGGATCGGCAAGCGCGACTACGCATGGGTCAAGGCTGACGTGGACACAGTGGAGAGTTTCACCTGGGGCCTGTTCCTGCTGAAGCTGCGCGAGGGCGCAAGGATCCAATTCGAGCAGCGGCGCTTCAACGACGAGGTGTGGCTGCCATTCAAATGGAGCGTCCGGGCGCTGGGCCGGGCGGCGCTGATCGCGAAATTCAATGTGATAGTCGAAGGCAGCTACAGTAACTTCCGCAAGTTCAGCACCGAGTCGTCGGTCGAGTTCGGAGACGCGGTAGAGTAGTTGACCCGGCGCCTCTTTCCCGCTCCATAACAAGCTGAGAAAGTATTCGCAGGCAAGAATGCTGGTCGATGCGAGAGAGCTCTCTGACGCTGGTTCTATCGTGCGCCTGACCGTGAATCCAATACAATGAAGCGGATTCGCAGGCTGCTTATGGCACGTTCGACTCTCCTGATCATCATCCTCAGTGAGGCGGCCGCGGTCGCTTCGGCGAAGGAGCGTCCGAACATCATCCTCGTGATGGCGGACGATCTCGGCTGGCAAGACACGGGCTTCAATGGGAGCACCGTGATTCGAACGCCGCACCTCGACCGCATGGCGCGGGCGGGGCTGCGTTTCACGCGGTTCTACGCGGCGGCGCCCGTCTGCAGTCCGACGCGCGGTTCGGCGCTGACCGGCCGCCACCCGTTCCGCTACGGAGTCTATTTCGCGAACTCCGGACACCTGAAGTCCGGGGAGCTGACCCTGGCCGAGTTGCTGCGAGATCAGGGTTACGCGACGGGCCATTTCGGCAAGTGGCACCTGGGAACGCTCACCAAGACCTTGAAGGATTCCAACCGCGGGGGACCGGGCGGCGTCGAGCACTACGCACCACCCTGGAAGAACGGCTTCGACGTCTGCTTTTCCACCGAGGCCAAGACGCCGACCTACGACCCGATGTGGAAGCCGAAGGCCGAGGCGCCGCGGATCGGTTGGGACTTCCTCCCGGACCTCGCCGAGGCCGAACCCTACGGAACGCACTATTGGAATGAATCGGGGGAGGTGGTCCGGGACAACCTGCGGGGCGATGATTCCCGGGTGATCATGGACCGGGCGGTCCCATTCATCGAGAAAGCCGCGAGCGAGAAACGGCCATTCTTCGCGGTTATCTGGTTCCATTCGCCGCACCTGCCGGTGGTCGCGGGTCCGAAGCATGCGGGACTGTACGCCGAGCACACGAGCTACGAAAAGAATTACTACGGCTGCATCACCGCGATGGACGAGCAGATCGGTCGGCTGCGGGCGGCGCTGCAAGCAGCCGGGGTGGCGAAGGATACGATGCTATGGTTCTGCTCGGACAATGGTCCGGAGGGAAAGACGGGTGAAGCGCCGGGCTCGGCCGGTCCGTTTCGCGGCCGCAAGCGGTCACTGTACGAGGGCGGGGTACGGGTGCCCGCGCTGCTCGAGTGGCCGGCCCTCGTCGAGCCAGGTGCGACCGTTGATCTTCCGGCGGTGACCAGCGATTACCTGCCGACTGTGCTGGACGTTCTGGAGATCGAAATGCCCGACGGCCGTCCGCTCGACGGCATCTCACTGCTGCCAGTCCTGAGGGGTGAGCAAGACCGGCGCGACTCACCGATCGGGTTCGAGTCCCGCGGGCAGGTGGCGATGACGGACAACCGGTTCAAGCTGATTCGCCCCGGCGAGGATGCCGCCTATGAATTGTACGATCTGGTCGCGGATCCGAACGAGTCGCGCAACGTGATCGGCGGCCACCCGGATATGGCCGGAAGACTACGCGAGGCGCTGGAAGACTGGCGGGCATCCTGCAAACAGAGTGACTCTGGGGCCGATTATTGACGTCTCGCAGGCCGGCCGCCGAGAGTCCCATCCTCCGGTGCCGTCAGGGCTCCATGAGCCCCAACGGAGCCGAAGGCGACGACGAGAGCCTGGCGAGCGAAGGCTCGCCGGGCCGGCGCGCGCGACCAAGCTCGGACGCCAGCGCGTCCAGCGGCTTGCTGGTTGGCTGATCGAGGAACCAGCTTGCGAGATAGGCATCGCTGACCCGCCGTCGGCTCATGATCTCCCGCCGCTGCGCCAGCGTGCGTCGCAGAAGCGCCAGCGTTCTCCAGAAGGCTGGCAGCGACGAACGCTCCTGGATCAGGCAGCCGCCCACCACCATCAGATCGCGCCACATCACCGAGAAGAACTGCCTCTGGTAAAGGTCGCCGGTCATGTTCTTTATTCGCATAAGGAAGCGGTTCTTGACCGAATGCATCCTGAGTAGCCGCGGAACCTGCCCGCGATAGCCGGGCACCACCCGCCGGACATGGTAGCCGACGGCCTCGGGCAGGTATAGGCATCGCCAGCCGAGAAGCTGAGCCCGCCAGGCGACATCGGCGTCTTCGCGGTAGGCGAAGAATTCCGGGTCGAAAAAATCCCCTCCCACTGATACGTCGTCGATCATCGAGCGGCGGTAGAGGGCCGAGGCGGCGCTGGCGCCGAATACGAACTCAGTCTGCCGGTACCGGCCATCGTCAGGCTCGTTCCAGCCGCGATCGAGGTGACGCAGTGACGGAGTGAAATAGATCCCGGTGGAGTCGATACGCGGCGACAAAGGGATCCCGAGTTCCGGCGTCGCCCGAAGCAGCCGCCCGCAAACCACGCCGATCCCCGGATGCCGGTTGCCCGCCTGGAGCATCTGTGTCAGAAAGCTCGCCTCCAGGACCACGTCAGGATTCAGCGTCAAGATCCATTTTCCGCGGGCCGCCCGGACGGCTTCGTTCTGTCCCGCCGCAAATCCTGTGTTATCTTGCCGATAGATCACCCGTGCCGACTCTTCATGCCGGCTGAGCAATTCCGCCGTTCCGTCGGTCGAGGAATTGTCGAGAATCACTACCTCGAACGATTCGCACCGCTGGCGGTACACCGAGGCAAGACATTTCTCGATAAAGCGGCGGCTGTTGTGAGTAACGATCGTGACGGTAACGAGCGGATCCATGGCGATTCGGGATTGCAGTAGTAAACTAAGACCCTCCGGGCAAACCATTGGACCACACCCGGGCAAAAAATGCGCGGCCGCGAAAAATATTTTTTCAGTGTAGTTGCGAACCAGCGATAAAAGGTCTATAGAGATGCGGCTGCGTGGGGTCGGCTTCACGATGTTCAGCAAAGCGTACAGCGAGGCAGTGTTCAGGGTTGTTCCATCCAACACGACAACTCCGCTCCAGGATCGGGTCGCGGAGTTGTTCGAAGACCTTCGCGAAGACGTTTATCGGTACTTGCTCACGCTCGGTCTTCACCCGCCGCAAGCGCAGGAGGCGACTCAGGAAGTCTTCCTTCGGCTCTACGTGACGCTACGCAAGAACGTTGCCGTTCACAACCCGAGAGCCTGGATCTTTCGTGTCGCACACAATTACGGTCTCAAGGTTCGCGCCCAACAGCAATGGACGCGGGCTTTT
>CAYLSS010000188.1:1087-7017 GCA_964385765.1 uncultured Solibacteraceae bacterium | reverse complement strand
TCCCGATACGGGCCAGCGGCAGCCGCTACCGGGCAACATCATACCCGAAGACCGGTTTGATCCGATCGCGGCCCGGCTCATCGACCTCTATCCGCAGCCGCAAACCGGAGCTCTGACGAGAAACTTCGTCTTCAACCCGCCGGATCAGGAGGACATTGACCGCATCGATACACGTGCCGACTACCACGCTACCAACTCCGACCACATCTACTTCCGGTTGAGCCGGATGGAAAATGAGATCCCGTTCCAGAACTTCAATCTGCCGGCTCCGGCCTTCGGCGGCGCCCGCGCTTTCTTTAACACGGGATACAACATAGGGGCCACTTGGAACCACACCATCTCCCCGACCATGTTCAACTCGACGAGGGTCGGCTGGAACTTTCTCGAAGGCGACCGGCAAAACCCAGAGTCGGCGATCGCACGCGGTAACCTCAATCGGGAGTTTGGCATACAGGGTGTGGATCAGACGAGTCCCGGCGTGTTTGCGAACTTCCAGATCGCAGGTTTCCAGACGCTCGGCATCGGCCCCTTCAACCCGCTCGTCAGTGACTCGCAGAACCGCCAGGTCGTCAACGACACCACTATGGTCAAGGGGAATCACACCATCAAGTTTGGTGTCGACGTTCGACGCACGCAGATCAACATCGTGAACATCCGGCGCGCTGCGGGCACCTTCAACTTCGACGGGCGCTTTACCCGAGATCCCGTTACCGGCGAAGGTGGCAATGGCGTAGCCGACTTCCTGTTCGGCATCTCGCAGAATACCGGCATCAGCACTCCCGTCCGGCTCGCCGGAAGATCGTGGCTACTGGGTGGCTATGTGCAGGACGAATGGCGTGTTACGCCCAAACTGACCCTCAATCTCGGAGTGCGCTACGAATGGTTCCGCCCTTTCCAGGACAAACGGGACGGCCTGGCCAATTTCGACCTCGACACCGATCCGGCCAACCCGAGGTTGGTGCTGGCATCGGAGGCAACCGAACGCTCCACCATTGCCACCGATGACAATAACTTCGGACCAAGGTTCGGCTTTGCCTACAAAGTCAACCCTAAACTGGTTGTGCGTGGTGGGTACGGGATCTTTTACCCCTACCCGCAGCCGGTCGGCGATTCTCAGTTCCTCATCGGCAACCTTCCCTTCGCCTTCACTGTGGATATTCCGACCGACGGCATCAATCCCGAAGTTCTGCTGCGCAACGGAGTTCCACCGAGCGCGACGACGCTCGAGGGAGTGACCGGAGCTACCCTGTCCTCCTACGAACGAACGCCGAGCCTGGCGTACTCCCAGCACTGGAACTTGAACGTTCAGTATGAGTTTGTTCGCGATTGGATGTTCCAGCTCGGCTACTTCGCCACCAACGGAACCGGTCTGTTCGTACGCAAGGAGGCCAACTTCGTGCGGGAACTGGGTCCCGGCAATCGAAACTCGCGGCGCCCCATTCAGAGTGCTGCGGTCCCGACCACAGACAATGTGATCAGCCCGCTCGGCGCGGTCAACCGGCACGAGTGGTCCAGTAACTCGAACTATAACTCGCTCCAGGCCAAGGTGGAACATCGCTTCGGCAAGGGCTTTACCTTGCTGGGCTCCTACATTTACTCTCGAACCATTTCCGACCTTCGTGGGTATGCGCCGGGTGGCAACTCGTCCGGTGCTGGATTTCAGAACTTCATCGATTTCTCGCAGGAACGTTCGCTCGACAGCCAGCACCTGAAACATCGGTTCGTCGTCAGCGGCATTTGGGAACTGCCATTCGGGCGCGGCCGGGCCTTTGGCAATAACATGAACCCCGTGCTGGACGCGATCGCCGGCGGCTGGAGCATCGGGTCCATCGTGACCCTGCGGTCCGGCCAGCCGTTTACGCCAACCGTCAGAGGTGATCCCGCCAACTCCGGCACGACCAATCGGCCGAACATCGCCGGCGACCCCACTGCCGGAGAATCGACCATTGACCGCTTCTTTAACACCGCGGCGTTCGTTGCCAATGATGCCTTCACCTTTGGTAACGCCGGCCGCAACATCCTGATTGGCCCGGCGGCGCAGACCGTGGACTTCTCGGCCATGAAGTTGTGGACCCTCGCTGAGGCCGGTAACCAGCCCATCAACCTGCAGTTCCGCTTCGAAGCATTCAATTTCTTGAATGAGGCCAATTACGGTACCCCGGCCAACACCCTAGGGAATGCGAATTTCGGTCAAATCAGCAGCGCGGCGCTCAGCCGCAAACTGCAGTTTGGCTTGAAGATCGTCTTCTAGGCGATATCCCCCCGGCGCCAAGGGCGGTCCGCATCCGGACCGCCCCTCGTCGCTTCACTTCTCCAAGTCTGTGACGCCGAATTGCCTGGCCAGGGCGGCAGCCTTGCGGGCGTGTTCGGCGGACTGCTCCTGTTCGCCCATCCGGGCGTAGACCTCGGCCAGTGCGGAATGGAAGTTAGCCGTCCGCTCATCCACCGGTTTGAGCGTTCGCTCGAGGTGCTCGATGGCCTCTTCAAAGGCTCCGTGGCGGGCGTGGTGGATCCCCATTTGATAGTGGGCCAGCCGATGGTTCGGCTGGTGCCGAAGAGCTTCGCGGAAGTGCTGAACAGCTTGATCCGGGCGTCCTTGCTGCTGGAGTATGAGGCCCAGGTTGAGGTGAGCGTCGGCGTTTCGTGGATTCAGCGCCAGCGTCTGTTCCAGCGGCTCCTGCGCTTCGGCGATGCGGCCTTGCAGGAGCAGGGAGACCGCCCAGTTGTAGTGGAGTTCCTCGATGTCCGGATTGGCCGCTACTCCCAGTCGATAGTGTTCCGCGGCAGCCTCGGCCATTCCAAACCGGGTGAGGATGGAAATCAGGTTGACGCGCGCCTGAGCAAAATCCGGATCGAGCTCCAGTGTCTTCTCATACATGCTTCGGGCGCCGGCCAAGTCGCCCCGCAGTTCTAGTTTCCGGGCCTCTTCAAAATAGGACACTTTGCCGGTGCGAAGCGCCCGGACCTTGTCAAGAAGAGGATCGGCAGTCGCCGGTACATCGCGGTTGCCACTCTTGTAAACCTCGAGGTGTTGACGTGCTTTGTCGTCTTCTCCGGCGTCGCGGTAAGCGAGCGCGAGTGCATAGTGAAGAGCGCCCGCCTCCGGGTCCAGCTTGACCGCTCGCTCAAAATGATCGATCGCCCCCGGTGTGTCGCCCTGAGCGGCGAGAATGCTGCCCATGCCATAGTGCGCGGCGACCATTGCGGGGTATTTGTCCAAGAGCGCCTCGTACAAAGGCCGGCTCTCATTGAACCGGTTCAACCTTCGTAACAGGTCCGCGCGCCGTAGCCGGGCGACCGGATTCGAATGATCGATTTGCAAGGCCTCTTCGATCGCTTCCAGAGCCCCGGCGAGGTCGCCCTCCCGCTCCAGCGCGATCGCCCTGAGGTAGGGCCACTCAAACGCCTCCGGGTCCAGCAGCGCGGCTCGCTGGTAGCACACGGCGGCGGCTTCTGTCCGCTCGTAGGCGTGAAGGAGCCGCCCGAGTTCGCCGTTAGCCTCGGCTGAATCGGGCCCGGTCCGTGCCCGTTCCATCGCGTCTGAGATTCGTGCGGCGATGGGCGGCGACAGACCGGCGGTGGAGATGGAGGGGAGGTCGGGTGGGAGCGGCGCCGGCTCTCCGGCCGGGCTGCAGGCCAACAGCGACAGGAAACAAATCGCCAAGATCGGGCGAACTGGCGACCATCGAGGAGGAGACGCGTTCATGTTAGATTCATTCGACTCCTACCCGTCGCCCGTTCCGCCCATCGGCCGGCCGGCATGTTGGACACCGGCGGACAGGGAGCCGCTGGGTCGTATGCTACCCTCTTCTAGAAAGTCTAACTCGATGTCTCAGCACGGGGCGCATGCGCTGATCGCCGCATCCGTCGCGAAAGGCGTTCGGGCCACCCTGGTCGGCATCCTGGTCAGTGCTCTGCTCGCGGCGATCAAGATCACAGCCGGAATCGCCGGCTACTCGTATGCCCTGATCGCCGACGGTGTGGAGTCGATGCTCGACGTCTTCACTGAACTCGTGGTTCTGGGCACGCTTCGGATGGCCGCTTCGCCTCCCTCCGAGCGGTATCCGTTCGGATATGGACGCGCGGAACCGATCGGAGCCGTCGGGGTGGCGTCGGGACTCTTGATCGCGGCTCTGGTCATCGCCATTCAGAGCGTGCGTGAGATCGTGACCCCACACCACCTTCCAGCTCCGTGGACCCTGGCGGTGCTGATTGTCGTGGTCGTCACCAAGGAGCTGTTGTTCCGCTTCCTGACCAGAACCGGAACGGCCATCGGCAGCGGAGCCGTGAAGACCGACGCGTGGCACCATCGCTCTGACGCCCTGACTTCGGCTGCGGCCTTTGTCGGTATCTCCATCGCCCTCATCGGCGGACCCGGCTACGAGGCCGCCGACGACTGGGCAGCGCTCATCGCCTGCATCATCATCGTGCGAAACGGCTACAAACTGCTCCGCACCGGCATTCGCGACATCATGGACGCCGCCCCGCCTCCCGAGATCCATCAGCGGATTAGCGATCTTGCCGCGGGCGTCGCGGGCGTCGCGGGCGTGGATAAATGTCTGGTCCGCAAGAGCGGTCTGGGCTACTTCGTCGACCTCCACATCGAAGTGGACGGCCAAATCCCGGTCCGCGAGGGCCACGAAATCGCCCATCGGGTAAAGGACGCTCTGCTCGCGTCGAAGCTGGCCGTCCTTGATGTAAGTTTGCATGTAGAGCCGTACGGAAACCCGTACAAATAGGGCAAGAATGGCGGTGTCGCGGCGCGAGCCTTCCTGCCCGCCGGCAGAAGCTGAATCCACGCCGACCTCGGCGTCGCCCTCGGCCCACGGTTCGAGGCGCTGCCGCGAGATG
This sequence comes from uncultured Solibacteraceae bacterium, assembly GCA_964385765.1. Lineage (GTDB taxonomy): Bacteria > Acidobacteriota > Terriglobia > Bryobacterales > Bryobacteraceae > CAWELS01. Next base: position 2,166 of record CAYLSS010000188.1, on the reverse strand, counting down.
CGGACCATGGTTTCACCGATGTCGAGCCCGAGATAGCTGGCGTTGGACGGCAGCCGCTGTGTGAGCAAGCGCTTCGCCTCGGCAACGGTGAGGGTACGGGGCACGGCCACAATTCTGGCATATCGGCAGGTCTGCTCCTGATCTCAGACGTGGCGTGAGCACTCTTGCGCGCCGCGTTCCCACTCATGGGAACGCTTGGTCTGCCTTCCGCCTCTCAATCCCATTAGAACAATTTGATACACTCTTGTTTGCGACCAAAGCCAACGATCGGCAGGTCGCGCGGATGGATCGTGTCTGGGGAGATGGGTCGTGGCGAAAGGTAGCCTATGAATTGAGCCGTCAAGGAAGCCTCTTCGGCAAGCCAGAAGAGATCAAGGTCGAGAATGCGAACGAATCGATTTCGACTGCATATCGCAGTAGGCTGAAATCCGTGGCCGGCTTTCAGCACGTGCCGCCGCCGTTGCCGTTCGTGAACCGGCTAGGGAGAACCATCTACTATCTCTTCTTCGCATCGCAGAAGCCCGTTGGCCAGCGAACTGTTGAGGACATCTTCGCCAAGTACCGGGCGAAACAAGGACTCTGAGATGGCCAGCAACTCTCACATCGAGTGGACGGATGCGACCTGGAACCCCGTCACCGGCTGTTCGAAAGTCAGCCCTGGCTGTAGATTCTGCTACGCCGAGCGCCTCGCCAACAGACTCCGCGCGATGGGCCAGTCCAACTACCGCAACGGGTTTGACGTCACGCTACAGCCGCAGATGTTGGAGGTCCCATTGCACTGGCGCAAGCCGCGGAGGGTTTTCGTCAACAGTATGAGCGACCTGTTCCACGAAGACGTTCCAACGGACTACATCCAACAGGTCTTCGAAGTCATGCGACGCGCCCACTGGCACCAGTACCAGGTTTTGACGAAGCGGTCGGAACGGCTCCTTGAACTCAATCATGAGATCCGGTGGCAGCCGCAAATCTGGATGGGGGTCAGCATCGAAAACGAGGACTATCTCCAACGCGTCAACCACCTGCGAAAGACCAACGCGCATGTTAAGTTCCTAAGTGTCGAACCGCTCCTGGGACCTCTG
>CAYLSS010000188.1:0-1077 GCA_964385765.1 uncultured Solibacteraceae bacterium | reverse complement strand
GACTGGGTCATCGCGGGCGGCGAATCCGGCCCGGGAGCGCGACCCGTCGATCCGGAATGGGTCCGAGAGATTCGTGACCGCTGCGTCCGGGAAGGAGTGCCGTTCTTCTTCAAGCAGTGGGGTGGCGTCTACAAGTCACGGACCGGAAGATTGCTGGACGGGCGGGTTTGGAACGAACTGCCCAGCTCAGCAGACGAATCCGAGAATCGGCGTCTTCGCGCCCTGGCTTAGTAGACTGGCCCACCCTCAGGGTCAAGCGCGCTGATGGCCCGGAACCACGGTGGACAGAACTACCGATCACCACTATCCAAAGTTTGGTGCAAGTTCATCTTCTTCTATGGATTACAGCCGAATTGCCGGGGCACGTCGGCGCCGTTTCCCAATTCGGACCCCGCACAATATTTGCTGGAGTACTGCCGCCGGCCAGAACGGCAGACCTGGAAGACCCAGAATGTACAAAACAAACCCAACCCGTCCGGCCGCGAGCCCCTTTTTTCACAAACAAACCCAACTCCGGCCACGACCACCCAAACCCGACTCGCCAAATTGCGCAAACAAACCCAATCCGCCCGCCTCGCTACCCGTCCCCCAACCGGCGCGGCCAGTCCTTTTTCAGAAGCCGCGACAGCGACCGGTCGGCCAGCAGCTTCCCGTCGGTCTGGCACGTCGCGCAGTAGTTCGTTTCGTTATCCGCATACCGGATCCGCTGGACCTTCGACCCGCAAACCGGGCACGGCTGGCCGAATTTGCCGTGCACGGCCATCTCTTCTCGGAATGCGGTCACCTTCTCGGGGAAACCGTCGCCCGCCTCGCGGCGCAGGCGGTCGGCCCACTCCGCGAGCGTCGCCCGGGTTGCTTCGTACAGCCGCTCTACTTCCTCGCCGGTCAGTTTTTGAGTCAGCCTGACCGGCGACAGGCGCGCCCGGTGCAGGATCTCGTCCGAGTAGGCGTTGCCGATTCCGCTGAAGCGTTTCGGATCGGTCAGCGCCCGCTTCAGCGTGTGGTTTTTTTTGGTCAGAGCCGACCGGAACGCCTGGTACTCGATCTCGAAGATCTCCAGCCCGCCGGGATCGAGCG
>CAYLSS010000187.1:3249-7017 GCA_964385765.1 uncultured Solibacteraceae bacterium | reverse complement strand
CGGCTTGCCGCAAGGATACGATCCTTCGTCTGCGTGAGGCGGCGCACATGTAAGGGAGCGCCAAGTGCATTCGGAAAAGGACATATCAGACTTCCTGCCTGCAGAACCTTCCAGGTAATCCGAAAGCCACCGGGCTTCGCAGCGATCAAGGCCGCCATCAATAGCAACAGGCTAATCGGCAGTACTTTCGCCAGTCGCATCAGAAAGTCCGCACCCCCATGCTTACGACGTCGTCGACTCGTAACATCTCCTTCACCACGAACGGCTCTCCGTATTTGACACCGATCTGCTGGCCGTAGAACCGAGCGATGGCCGCCAGCCGTTCGCGAATCTCCTCCCGCGACGGGAAGAGGTCCGACGCCTCGTCCGCTGGGCCGTATTGGGATTCGTAGCAGAACAGGGATTGCATTCGCCGCTCGAACTGACTGGTGATGTCCACTACAAACGAGGGTCGCACGTCGGCATAAAGCGATGCGTAGAGAACCTTGTACGGGCGATGCGGCGGCACTGTTTCATCCAGTTTCCTGAGCCCGGCCAGAAAGCAGGCCTCAAAGCCCAGTCCGGAAGCGCGATAGTGATCCGGATGCCGGGCTTCCCAGTACGGAAGAATGACAACCCGCGGCCGCAATCGGCGAATCTCTCCGGCGAGACTCGTCCGGGCGGCGATGTTGTTCTCCAGCCGGGCATCGGACATCCGCAGATTCCCGCGAAAACCGAGCCGCATCGTACGGCCGGCCGCCTCGGCCTCACGCAATCGGGTATCCGGATTGCCGCGACTGCCCATGTCGCCAGCGGTAAGATCGAGTGCGCCGGTTCGATAGCCGGCCTCGGCCATCCGGATCAGGGTCCCGCCGCATGTCTGCTCGATGTCGTCGGGATGCGCGGCGATAGCCAGCAGGTCCACGGGCTCGACGTCAGCACTGCCGGTATTGGAATCTCGCACTACCACTGCAGGTCCCTGCGGCGCCGGTAGCGATTCTTGGTACCAATCACCAGAATCAGCAACGCTCCGGCCACGAATCCGCCCACGTGGGCAAACCAGGCCGTTCCTCCAGAAGCCGAGTGACCGATTGACCCCACCCCGCTGAAGAACTGAATGATGAACCAATAGGCCAGAATCAACACCGCTGGGATCTCGATCGTGGTGACGAAAACAAAGATAAAGACCAGCGTCACGATCCGCGCGCGGGGAAACTTGACCAGGTAGGCCCCCATCACTCCGGCGATGGCGCCGCTTGCGCCGACCGTCGGCACCCGCGAGGCCGGGTTCAACGCAAAGTGCGTCAGCCCGGCAACCAGTCCGCACACCACGTAAAAAAGCAGATACTTGCCATGACCGAGCACGTCCTCGACGTTGTCGCCATAGATCCACAGAAACCACATGTTCCCGATCAGGTGCAGCCACCCCCCGTGAAGAAACAGCGAAGTAACCAGGGTGACCGGTTCCATGCGCGCCGGCACCATGCCATAGTTGCTGATGAAGTGATTGGCGGAGAAGGGATCGAGAGAGACCTCGTAGAGGAATAGCGCCACGTTGACGGCGATCAGGCCCATCGTCACCGCAGGTGTCGAGTGGCTCGGCTGCGAGTCTCTCAGCGGAATCATCAGTCTAGGCGAGCGAACTGCGTGCGGCGTAGTCCTGGTTTGATCGCCGCTCGGCCCGGCGCATCAGGTGACGAGCGTCCTCGGCGGTGGCCAATCGGCCCCGAGCGCCCAATGCAGTGCAGTTGAGCGCGGCCATGGCGTTCGAAAACTCGAGCGTCTCCTCCATATTCATGCCATTGAGGACAGCGTAGCAGAAGGCGCCGTGAAATACGTCCCCGGCCCCCGTCGTGTCGACGCAATCGACCACGAAAGCCGGCGAGTAGTAGAACCGGCCATTGATCCGAGCCAGCGCTCCGTCGGCCCCTAGCGTCATCGCCGCTACTTTCATCCCGTACTCGTCCTGAATCAGCTCGAGCGCCAGGAACGGATCGCTCTCGTGCGTCCAGTTGATGGGGAATTCCGAGCTCCCCACCAGGTAGTCGACGTGGGGCAAGACGTCATCGAAACCGGGATAGATGCTGTCGACATCGATCGAGACCGGAATGCCAGCCTCGCGAGCGATCCGCGCCGCTCGCTCGACAGCCGGTGTGTCGTGTGCGTCGATATGCAGCATCCGGCCGCATGCAATCTGGTCCGGGGTGATCTCGTCCGGCTTCAATTTGAGACACTCCGGGCGGCTCCAGAGAACAGTTCGCTCCCCAGTGCTCTTGTCGACCAGGATGTAGGCGGACTGATTTGGACAGTTCTCGCGGACCTGCACGTGGTCGATATTCACGCCGGACTCTTGCAGGCTCTTCATCTGAATCTGGCCCCGCAGGTCATCGCCCACGGAGCCAATGTACTTTGCCCGTAAGCCAAGCCGCGCGCAAGCGACGATTGCGCTCGCAACCTGCCCGCCCGGACTCAGCACTTCATCCGTAAAAGCCACCTTGCCGGCATACGCGGGAAACTTTGGGAGCAGTAGAAGGGTATCGGTGGCGTTTAGGCCAAGACCAACAATGTCGAATTGGGGCATTGATGAGGGGTGCTCCGCGGCGCTATCGACTGACGGGCACCTCGTAGACGTAGATGCTGTGGATCCGCCCGTGGGCCTCGGCCTGCACGACGCGGGTGGGATTCCACTCCCGGATCTCAAAATCGTGCGATACGACCCGCGCTCCAGGTTTCAGAGATCGCTCGAGCATCGGCCGCAACATTTCGTTGGTGCTCGTGAGGAGATACAGGACGACGACATCGGCCGGGCTCAGGTCGACTTCCATGAGGTCTCCCTGGATCACCTGGCAACGGTCGCTGAGCCCCTCCCGTTCGATCCACTCCCTGGCCTTTTGCACTAACTCATCGGAGATCTCGACACCCACGGCTCGGGCCTTGAACTTCTTGACCGCCGTAATCAGCACACGCCCGTCACCCGAGCCGAGATCGAAGACCGTCTCTCCAGACTGTACCCGGGCGGCGTCGAGCATCTTTTCCACGATGGGCTGTGGTGAGGGCACGTACGGCGCGAGCCGGCGAGCCTCCAGTTGGTCTTGCGGCAAAGCCGGTGCGAGCGGGCTGGCAAGAACCGTGGCTATGAGCAATAGCATTGAAAACCGCATGCTGGCTCCTAGTGTGATACCACCTGGCTGCTGGCCGTCGCTCCCCTGCCGGAGCGCTCCGGCAACCGTCCAATCGAGGCCCCAACCGCTTTCGTCGAGAGTTTCCGCTGCTTCGACTCCACGATTTGGGTCACCATTTCGGTGACCGCGTTCCAGAGGTCCCGGGGGCGGGAGATTGTATACTCCTCGCCGTCTAAGAACCGTACCGCCGTGCCGATCGCGTCCCGCCAGGGGATCCGATAGGGATACAGATTGTAGTTCATATAAAAGATCGGGTACGGCAGCGTTCCTAGCGCTTCCAAGTCTTCCTCGGGAACCTGAGTATCGAGCATTGCCTTCGGCCCGGCGATGATCAAGGCATCGGGCGCGTGTTCGGTCTCCAGCTCTTCCCGAATCAATCCACTGAGAAACTTGGCTTCACTCTCACGGTCACTCAGACGGGCGAGATCGATCGTGCCCAGTTCCAAGCTTTCCAATGACTCTCCCAAGGCCGGGAAATCGATCCGGTTGGCGTTCTGCTGCCGGTAGAGAACACGCTGTTCATGCAGATTAAACGCCACCACCGAGAATTTCCCGATCCGAGGTTCCCGCGAAATCGTCCTCAGTATCGACACTAGTGCAGACGTGT
>CAYLSS010000187.1:0-3239 GCA_964385765.1 uncultured Solibacteraceae bacterium | reverse complement strand
GGATTCGCTGGATCGGATCACCGGCGGCTCTTCATTGAACTGCTCGTGCTCGGAGGGCCGCACCTCCAAAGGCCGAATCGACAGATCGATGTCTTGCTCGCCGCTGCCAAGCGCCGCCTCGAAATCCCAGAATGACGAGCACACCCTGCCGCCCTGGTCGCGCATCAGCAATCCGATTTTGTAGGCGCCCTCGCCAATGTCGAAGGAGCCTCGCAGGTAGGCGTCGCCCTTGGATTCCTCCTCGATCGGCGGGACTCTCACCCGCTGGATAAAGTGTGTCGCCTCGGCCCTCTCGGCAACCGGCGTGACTCGAAACAGGATCGTCAGCAGATTATGATGCCCGGCGATCTCTCTCAGCGGAATCGCGACCTCGTAGCCGGCATGAAACCGGAGGTCAAAGCCGAGGATCGGCGCGTTCGGAGTCACAGTGCAGGGCAGGTCGTCTCGCTCCTGCTCGGCCATGAAGATGGCCATATCGCTGGTGTGCAGCCGAACCTGCCCCCGTGGCCCACTCTGCATCAGGGCTTGAGGGTACAGTGCCGGCAAGCACAGCATCGCCGAAGCCAGCATCAACAAAGAGCGAGAGCATGCACCAAGCGACATCGAGATCATCCTTTGGGCACAGCCGGCGCCATCACTATGTAAGGTAGTGTACAACACTCGTGGGTCCTCTCCGGCTCACGCCTCGGCCTTCCCACCCGACGGCATTCGCGGCTTCCGGAATCCGCTGGTCATGAGTGAACCGGAGCGGACTGAAGAATATGTTACAGTGCAGGGAATATGGCATCGAGAAGCGTCAACAAAGTCATTCTCGTCGGCAATCTCGGCCGCGATGCCGAGACCCGTTTCACCCCCTCCGGGGTGGCGCGCACCCTGTTTTCCATTGCCACCTCCCGGCGATGGAAAGACCAGCAGACCGGCGATTGGCGCGAAGAAACAGACTGGCACAATATTGTCCTGTGGCGCCAGGAGAACCTCGCCAACTACCTCACCAAGGGCAAGCAGGTCTACGTCGAAGGCCGTCTGCAAACCCGCAGCTACGATGACAAGGACGGCAACAAACGCTACGTCACCGAAGTGGTCGCCGACGATGTCATCCTGCTTGGCGGCCGCGGTGACATGATGGACGAAACGCAGCAGCAGGGCCGGCCGGTCTCCATGCCCCGCGGCGCCCCTCAGCAGAGACAGCCCCAAGCACCGCAAGAGGGATCAGGATTCGACCAGGGAATCACCGACGACGACGTTCCCTTCTAGGTGAGATTCGCGTACCGGACTCCCGAGGCAGGACCGGTCGATTCGGCTCCTGGTTCCGCGAGAGCAGTTGCCGGACCTTGACTGAAGCACACCGCATCCCCCCCGGCCGCTCAGGGTGCATGCTCGATCCCGCGCTGGAGATGATCACCGGGAGACTTGGCCCTGCACGAACTCGAGCAGCATCCGCTCCAGGGCCGGCGTGCAGGTGATGCAGTTGCCACCGTAAATCGACGAACCGCCGTCGAAGTTCCGGAAAACCCCTCCCGCCTCCTCAATCAGGATTTTGTGCGGCGCCAGGTCCCACACTTCGCTGTGTGGCTCGAGCCACGCGTCCGCCTTGCCGGATGCAACCATCACCGCATCGGGCGAGCCGCCCGGGTTCCGCACGGACCAGAATTGCGCCACCCACTCGATAAACCGGGCGCCGAAGGGATGGAGCCGGAAACGGCCCAGGTCATTGACGCACAAGACGGCCTGGGACGGCTCGGTTACATCCGAAACCCGGATCGGCGAACCGCTGCAGAATGCTCCCGCTCCACGGGCGGCGTAGTAGGTCTCCTCGAGCGCCGGGAAGTGGACCACGCCTGCCACGACATGATTCTCCGATTCCTCGAGAGCAAGCTGGACGCTCCAGAAGCGGGTCCGGCGCACGAAATCGCGTGTTCCGTCGACCGGATCGATGATCCACCGGCGGCCGCTCGAGCCATCCCGGGCGGCGCCCTCCTCGCCCAGCATGCCATCGTCCGGAAAGGCGTCCGTGAGGACACCGGTGATGATCCTTTCGGCTTCGCGGTCGGCCGCCGTCACGGGGGAATCATCGAGTTTTGTCTCCGTCTCGCAGCCCGCTTTCCAATACCGCAGGGCGGACTCACCCGCGCGGAGAGCGGCCGCTCTGGCGACCTGTAGCTCGCGTTCATATGGCATATCGGCTAGTGTAGCGTTGGCGGCTGACAGAGGGGTTGTCAGCGGCGCGGGCAGGCAGATTGAAGAGGACGGCGAAACTCCCGGCGAATTGAAGCATCTGAATAAGAATTACAGATGATCGGGGCGGCTGGCCTGACAGCGTGAAAGCAAGCCCTTGGATATACTCGCATTCGAACAGTGGACTTCTATGACAATCATGAAAGCTGAGAACGTAATCCTGTTCGCCGCTTCTCTTCTGCTCACGCATCCGGCCGTCGCCCAACTGGATGTTTCAGACAACCAGGTTTGGGGCCAGGGCCTCAATGGTCTGCCTGGTTCGGCTGAAGACGACGACCTCTTCGGCTGGAACGTGGCGATCCGCGACTTCGACGGCGACGGCATCGAGGACCTTGCCGCCGGGTCGCCCGGCGAGGACGATGCCAAAGGTGTCGTGCACGTGATCTACGGCGCCGACCGCGGTCTGACTGCCGCCGGCGCGCAAGAGTGGAGGCAGAACGACGCGCTGAATGGCAATGATGAGGACAACGATAACTTCGGCTTCTCGCTGGCTGCGGCGGATTTCAATGGCGATGGGTTCGACGATCTGGCGATCGGCACGCCCGGCGAAGATAGCGCGCGAGGCAACGTACAGATCATCTTCGGCTCGCCGAACCGTCTGACAAGCCAGGGCACTCAGATCTGGGACCAGGATGATCTGGAGGGCTCCGGCCGGGAGAGGGGAGATCAGTTCGGACTCGATCTGACCACCGGCGACTTCAACGGTGACGGCTTCGATGATCTGGCGGTGGGTGCGCCGTTCGAAAGCTCAAGGGGCGGACTGGTAAACGTCATCTACGGTTCAGCCGCCGGTCTCACCGCGGCTGGCAACCAGCGCTGGCGCCAGGGCGCCGATGACATCATCGGGGGCCGTGAAAACAACGATCTCTTCGGCTTGGGATTGGCTGCCGGCGACACGAACGGCGATGGCTACGACGAACTGATCGTCGGTGCACCCGGCGAGGACAACTCAGAGGGCCAGTTCCATGTGATCTTCGGCTCATCCAGAGGCCTGATCAGCAATG
>CAYLSS010000186.1:0-7017 GCA_964385765.1 uncultured Solibacteraceae bacterium | reverse complement strand
ATATTTGTACCAGGCCGGCTACGATCCGACCGCGTTTGTCGACTTCTTCGAAAAGCTGCAGGCCGCCGAAAAGCGCAAACCAGGGACAATGGCCAAGGTATTCGCCTCGCATCCGCCTACGGGGGATCGGATCGAATTCGCCCAGGAAAACATCGAGCAGATACTCGACGCCAAGCCTCAATATGTCGTGACGACTTCGGAGTTTAACGACGTCAAGACACTGCTGGCGCGGCGGCACAACCGCGACATTGGCGAAGAGGATTCGGACCGCCCACGTCTGCGGAAGGAAGGGTCCGGTCGTGTCGATTCGAAAGGCAACGAAATTCCCGAAGGCGAGGACGAGGACGAACGCCCGACGTTGAAGCGCCGGTAGCGGATCACGCTATTCTCGTCAGGCGATCTCGCGGTTGAAACGCCGCGGCAAGGTACACTGTCCCCAACGAAATCAATCTCGGAAGAGGGACTTGGTCATGTATCAGAGAATCGCCGATCTGCTCGGCCGCTATGAGCGCGGGGAGATTCGCCGTCGCGACCTCATTTGCGGAGTGGCGGCGTTGGCGGCGTCGGGAGCCGCACCCGCTCGAGCATCTGCACCGTTCCAAGGCGCTGAGGTGAATCACGTGGCGCTCGACGTGGCGGACGTCAAACGTTCCCGTGACTTCTACCAGGAGCTTCTGGGCCTTCCGGTCCGGAGAGAAGACAGCCGGAGTTGTTTCCTCGGTTTGGGAGCGAACTTCCTGGCGCTCTTCGAGAGTTCGAATCCCGGACTGAACCACTACTGCGTTGGCATCGAGAGCTACGACGTGGAGCGGGTCACCGCGGAACTCGAACGGCAGGGTCTTAATCCCCGCCAGCCGTCGGGTTCCAACCGCGTCTATTTCGATGATCCGGACGGGATCGAGGTGCAGTTGTCATCCACCGGGCATCAGCCGTAGAGAATCCTGGTCTTACTCGACGAAGCCGATTTCGGTGAGGGTCGCTTTCGGTTCATCACCCTCGAATACAGTCAACTCTCGGACAGTCTCGCCCTCATCCAGCGCGACGGCAAAAGGCGGGTCGCCGAAGGAGTAGGTCTGGCGCAGCTTGTCAACGTCGCTTGACAGTGGCGCGCTCATCCCTGCCGCTTCGAGGAACTGTTCCGCGAACCGGGCGCGGTCGGTTGGGACGGCGATAATCTGAACGTCACGCCAAGAGAACTGCGTCATTTCTTGAGCGGCGAAAAGGCAGTGGGTGCATTCGGGGTCGAAGAAATAGAGGAGGACCTTGCCTCCGTGGAGGTCATATGGCGCGCCATTGACGGAGATGGTTTCCGGCACCATCTTGCCGCTCGGGTGGCTGAGGTTGATCGCGGCGGAGACACCAGTTACCCCGCAGATGCCTGCCAGAAGAAAGGCAGCGGTTCGGAGGCCGTGTGATGGCCGGCTCCACACAGCAGCCACAATCGCCCATGCCAGCATGATGCCGTCGCTGATGAAGAACCACGGGCCTACTGCGCGCTCGAGCCATGGAAAACAGTTACATTCGTCGCCAACGAGGCGATTGTAGAAGATGGCAATGTAGATGAGGAAGGCGACCATCAGGGCCGCGCCGATCCAGGCGCCCCAACGCCGGAAACGCGGGATCAGGAGCATGACGCCGCAGAATGTCTCCGCGATCCCGAAGCCGAACGCGGCAGGCAAACTCAGCGGCGCTGGAACCAGCGCCTGGTTCATTCGGGTCGCGGCGTCGATCGGGCTGGTGATCTTCCAGATCCCGGCCAGCAGCATGACGGCCGCGAGAAGGACCGCGCAAATAGCCGCGACGGTGTGCTTCCACGCCGGCGGCTGTGGTGGCGAGCCTGCTCGGGTGGTAGCTGGCGGACGGGATTGTACAATACTGTCACCCATGTTTCTTATTCTATTCCTGTTGGGTACTTTGCTCGGCGCGCAGACCGCGGATCTGGCCGTTATCAACGCCACGATCTACACAGTCGACCAGGCGCAACCGGCTGCGTCGGCGCTAGCAGTGCGTAACGGCCGTTTCCTCGCAGTGGGCAACGATGTCTCGGTACACATCAGCCCTCGCACCAAGACGATTGACGTGAATGGAGCTACCGTCGTTCCCGGCTTTATCGATTCGCACGCGCACATGGCGGGGTTGGGTGAAAGTCTCGAGATCCTCGACCTCCGGTCGGCGGAGTCGGCGGCCGAGGTTGTCGAGCAGGTGAAGCGGGCGGCGGCGCGGATTCCGGTAGGGGAGTGGATCCGCGGGCGCGGCTGGGATCACACGCGATGGCCCGGACGCCGGTTCCCCAACGCGGATCGGCTCTCGGCTGCATCGCCGGGTCATCCGGTCTATCTGACCCGGGTCGATGGTCATGCCGCCTGGACCAATCGCGAGGCGCTCGAGTTGGCCGGGGTGACGGCGGCGACCAAAGACCCGCCGGGCGGCAAGATTCATCGCGACGCCGCCGGAGAGCCGACGGGCATTTTGATCGACCGTGCTCAGGGGCTGGTGACGGAGAAGATCCCTCCGCCGACCCGGGATCAGGTTCGGGAACATCTCGCCAGGGCCGCCGCCACGTGCGCCCGTCTCGGTCTCACCGGGGTTCACGACGCGGGGGTAGGACGGACTGTGCTCGAAGGTTACCGGGAACTGATAGCGGGGGGACTCCTGCCGGCCCGTATCTACGCAATGATCGGCGGGACCGGTGAACTCTGGCGGGACTACCTGGGAAAAGGGCCGGAGATTGGCGACTATCTGACTGTTCGCAGCATCAAGCTGATGAGCGATGGCGCGCTCGGTTCGCGGGGCGCCGCCATGAAGGCTCCCTATTCCGACGATGACGATAACCGAGGTCTGCTAATTCTTTCGGGCGGGCAGGTGGAGGATGTTGCGCGGGAGGCGCTGGAACATGGCTTCCAGGTGAATACACATGCGATTGGCGACCGCGCCAACCGCATGGTTCTCGATGCTTACGGCGCCGTGCTTGGAGGGCTCAATGACCGGCGATTCCGGATCGAGCACGCTCAGATTGTCGATCCGGCCGATTTCGAACTATTCCGGCGCTATTCGATTATTCCGTCGATGCAGGCAACACATGCAACCAGCGATATGCGGTGGGTCGCCAGCCGGATCGGGGAGGAACGCATCGCCGGCGCCTATGCCTGGCGCGGGTTTCTGGACCTGGGCTTGCGCATTGCCAACGGATCAGACTTTCCGGTGGAAGACGCCAATCCGCTGTGGGGTTTCCATGCGTCGATCACGCGGCAGGATCGCGACGGCGAACCGGCCGGCGGTTGGACGCCCGAGCAGCGGATGACTCGCGAGGAGGCGCTGAAGAGCTGGACGCTCGATGGCGCCTGGGCCGCTTTCGAGGAGCACAGTAAGGGCTCGATTACGGCCGGTAAGCTGGCTGACTTCATCGTGCTATCCGACGACATCATGAAAATCCCGGCGGCCGGAATTCCCGACGCCCGCGTCATGATGACGGTTGTGGGCGGTAAGATCGTGTACGAGGAATGAAGTCTCTGGTTCTTGTCTTGCTGCTGGCCGCGGGACCGACCCGGCTGATCCTGTTCGAGGAGAACGTCACCATGTCTCCCGGCGAGGTGAGGGGGATCAATATCCTGCTGGAGCAGACGCACGCGGTGATCGAGGCCGAGTATGAAGTCACCAGCACCGATGGCGAGATGACTGTCGCCCTGGTGGGGCCGAGTGACGACCGGAAGGCCAGCCGGGGAGATCAGCAGTATTTGCGGCGGGCGCGGCAGGTCCGCCAGGGGGTGATCCGGTTTCCGGCGTCGCGTCTTGGGAGGTATCAGGTCATTCTCGACAGCCGCGCCAATCAGTCGGAGGCCGTGGACGTTCGACTATCGGTGGCGGTGATCTTCGATCAGCCCGGAACGCTTCGTCCGGCCTACGTCTCGCCGGCGCGCCAGAGCCTGGTGATTGGGTCGAGCCTGGTCGTGTTCCTCGCTATCTGCGTCTTGTCGGGCCGGCTGGTGCTTCGCTCTTTTCGCGACCGCCGGTAAGCATCCCTCGCCGGATCCTCGGCAAATCCTCGTCTCGGACGGGACACGACAGCGGTATTCTTCTGACGTGCGAGACGATCCACCTGCCAGGCCGAGAGCCTCACTCGCTATAATCGGGTTTCGCCAGTATGTCCGCTGGATACCTTTGGTCACTGCTGGTCAAGGATCCGCTGATTATTTTGACAACGATCCTGATGGCCTGCCTCTCGGTGTCGCTCTCCCTCATCGATCGACAGGGCAGTGCAACTGACGGTGTTGCCCGCGCCTGGGCACGGATGCTCTTGTTCTTGTCCGGCATCAGACTGCGTGTAAGGGGACTCGAGAATATCAAGCCGGGGCAGAGCTACATCTTCGCCGGCAACCACCTGAGCCTGATGGATACGCCGGTCATGCTGTCGAGCGTTCCGGTGCGCTTTCTGTTCCTGGTGAATCGACGTTACTTCGAGATTCCGTTTCTGGGTACGCATCTGCAGCGGACGGGGCACTTCTCGATCGATCCGGCGGACGTCAGGGGATCCCTGAAGGTCATGACGGAAGCGGGCCGGGCAATCCGCAAGCGTAGCATCTCGATTCTGATTTTCCCGGAAGGCTCGCGATCGCGCGGCGGGATGGGCGAATTCAAGGAGGGAGCCGCCTATATGGCCATCAAGTCGGGTGTGCCGGTGATCCCCTTCGCTATTCGCGGTACCCGTGAAGTGCTCGAGATCGGAAGTCTGTACGTTAGGGGTGGTCCGGTGGACCTCGCCTTCGGCGAGCCGATCGACCCGACAGCTTATGCGCTCAAGGACCGCGCGCATTTCAATCAACTACTGCGCGACACGGTGGCTTGCATGGCGGAAGATCTGTCTCAGGACAAGCGGCCATCCGCACCCCGGTGACACCGATCACTGACCACCGACGCCGCAGCAGCTAGCATAAGGCGATGTCCCTCAAATCCAAGCTGCGCCTGCCGAAAGAACACGGGGCCTGGGGCATGCTGTACATTCCGTTCGTCCTGGGGGCGCTGGTTGCGGAAGGCGCGATGGGGCGGGTGACGCTTCTGGGCGTGGCGATGACCTTCCTCTTCATTGCGCGGCAATCCGTCCTGGTCTGGTGGCGCGCCCGCTGCAAGGGACTGGAACAAGCCGGAGCGGCCCGAACAATGGTCGTCTATCTTGCTTTGGCGGCCGTTTTCGCGGTGCCGCTCCTGGTATTTCACCGCCTCCACGGCATGATTCCGCTGGGCTTGCTGGGCGCCGGGTTGCTCGCCTGGAATGCGCAACAGGCGGCGCGGAGGGAGGAGCGGACGCTTGCCACGGAGCTGATCGGCATCGCCGGCTTGACGCTCGGCGCTCCGGCGACACACTATGTCGCCCTCGGCCGCTGGGAGGTCACCGCGGCCTGGCTGTGGGCCGTGTCCGCGGTCTACTTCGCGAGCAGCGTCTTCTATGTGCGGCTGCGGGTGCAGTCGGCACACGGCAAAGTCCCCGAGCGGGTGTCGGCAGTCCGCCGGCAGTGCTTCGCTTATCATCTCGGACTCCTGGCGGCGCTACTGGGAGCGATCCGATTCGGGAGCCTATCATGGTTGCTCCTCCCGGCCTACGCGCCCGTGTTGGTGAGAGCATTCTGGCATTTGGCGCGACCCCAGAGGAAACTCGTGCTCAAGCAGGTCGGTTATCTGGAAGTCGCCTATTCCCTGGTATTTCTCGCTCTTGCGGCGGCGGCGTTTCGGGGGTAACCGCGGGCATTCCGGCCCGATTGTAGTCCGTCTGATGTGGTGGTCCGCGTCGAGGTGGTGGCCTGCTGGCTCACCTGACATAGAACAGGCTCAGCCGCGGCAGGCCCGCGGATTCGAGTAATTGGCGGTCGAGGTACTGTTTTTCGAGCATCGCGAGCTGTTCGGCCGACATTTTGCCACGGTACGGTTTCAAATGGCGTTCCAGGCTGCGGCGGGCCTCGAAGAGTTGTTCCTCTGTTTGGTGGATGCGGGCGATGCTGGTCATCTTCTCTTCGAGCGCCGTGAGGCGCTGCTCGAGCGTTTCAAGGTCCTCGAAGTGCGTCTCCAGGTCGGAGAGTATCTTCTCGATCGCGCTGGCGACGCTGGCATAGTCACTGGGTTTTTGCCTTAGGATTTCCACGGCGCGCTCGAGATGCTCTCGCAGGGATTCAATCGAAAACGGCGCTTCGGTCGGCCTCTCCGATTTCCGCTTTTCCACGCCGGCCATGGCCTCGGCCTCTTCGACGACGGCTTGAGCGCAGTAGGCCAGCGAGTTGATCGTCCGGATTCTTGCCGTGGGCTTGCGGGCGCGCCACTTCTCGAATGCCGCGTCGATGCCGCGCAGCACGGCCTCGAGTGGAATACCGGCGTTCTTCCAGCTCTCAATGAGCGCCCAGTCGAGCGGCGAAAGCAGGAAGAGGCTCGTTCCGCGCGCTCTCTGAAACCGTTCTTCAATCTCGGTGAAGTAGTTGAAATAGTTCAGCTCCCAGCGCTCGTCGGCCTGGCTCATCGGGGCGCTCCGGTCTTCTGCCAGATAAGTTGCAATCCCTCGAGTGTCAGGTTGTCATTGACCTCGGAGATGTGGCGCGAGCCATCGCCGATGAGCTGAGCATTACCGCCGGTGGCCACGGTCCGAGTCTCCGCCCCCAGTTCCTCCTTCAGCCGTTCGATCAGTCCGTCGATCATGGCGATGGCGCCGAAGTAGAAGCCCGACTGAATACTTCCAACGGTGTTCGTGCCGATCAGTTTCTCCGGACGACGGAACTCGACCATTGGCAGCCGCGCCGTTTTGGCAAACAGCGCTGCGAGCGAGACGCCGATGCCCGCGCCGATAATGCCGCCAAGGTAGACCGCATCCGCCGAGACCACGTCGAATGTGATCGCGGTTCCCAGGTCGACCACGATGCACGGCCCTCCATAGTGGTGAAAGGCGGCGACCGCGTTCACCAGCCGGTCCGCGCCGATTTCGGCCGGGTTGTCGTAGGCGATGCCGAGCCCGATATTGGTTTCGTGGTTCACAAAGACAGG
>CAYLSS010000185.1:0-7023 GCA_964385765.1 uncultured Solibacteraceae bacterium | reverse complement strand
CACCCAATCGATATCAAGACGGTGCAGCAGTTTCTTGATCGACTCCTTTGTCCGGTCGTTGTTCAAACCCCCGGCCGAACGCCAACGCAGGCTTTCGTCCGAGAGGCTCCGGACGCTCTCCGGATAAATCCCCCACCGCCGGAATGCGTCGATGAATGCGACGCGGTAACCCAACTCGTCATCCCGGACCAGGTCGCTGTCGGCCGTAATCAATGCCCGCAGGTAGTTGCCGAACGTAATGTCGACGGGCGCGCAGTAATCCAGCGCCCGGATCCCGACCCGCAGTACATGCCGGGCGGCTTTAGACGCCTCTTGCGCCAGCCGGTTCACCAAGTCCGGCGGAATGTCGCCCTCCGGCAGCACGCCCGTTCCTCCCGAGGCAACCCGCAACAGGTCGCGCGACCTCCGGGCGTAGATGGCCAGAAAAGCCTCGAACACCGCCGCCACCAGCAACGACCCGCGTTTGTGCGGCTCCGCTACCGTCAGATAGGCATCGGGATCCGGCTCGGTGGACATCCACTCTCCGGTCTTCTTATCGATATGCCCGATGGCGTCGCGAAGCGCCCCGCGTCGGCCAAGAGCCGTCCCGAACTGTTGTGCGAGCTGCCCCAGCAGGTTCTGCCTCCGCAGATCGCCGCGCGTCCGGGCGATCTGGCTCCGCAGCGCTTCCGGGTAGCTGAAATGTTGGAACAACGCCACGATGTCGGCAAATGCCTCGTGAAAGGCGTGTACATCCGGATTGGTCGGCTCGGCAAAGCGCGGATGCAGTCCGTCGAGCAGAGCGTGCGTTGTCTCATGGGCGATGATGTCGTGAGACAGGCATGTAAACACCGTGCCCCCGGGCAGCGTCCGTCCGGGATCCGCCCGCGACGCCGGAAAATAACCGAACAGCAGAGCCTTCCGGTCTGGACTGTAGTAAGCATTGGTCTCGCGCAGGGCGTGCGGGTACAGGCGCAGCCTGCGGACAAACACCTCTTTGTATTTCGTCTCGCCTCCGGTTTCCTTCCGCGTCAGCCGGCGAGCCCAGAACGCCGGCCGGCCCAGGGCCTGCTCGAACGTCCCAATCGTCTTCATCGCCACCGCGTAAACCATCTGCTGGTGAAATCGTGGATCGCCCTCGGTCGGCTTCAATCCAGCGGTGGCCAGGATGTGCGGGTTATCGAGATCCACTGGCGCATAGCCCGCTCCACTCGCGGGATCGATGTCCACTACCTCCAGATACTCTCCAACGGGTCCCGGCTGCAGATCCTCCCACGGAACCTCGACCCGCCGCTCGTTCAGCTCGAACGTATCGAGGTCGAGTCCCAGGCTCGGGTCGAATGCGTAGATTCGCAGCTCACGCGAACCTGGCGCGGGAGTTGGCGGGTCAAGCGCGCCCCTCCTCGCTTCGCCGTCGATGCCGGCGGGAACCACGGGACGTGAAACCGACACCGCCTTCTCCAGCGCCCGGCGCAGGCGTCTCGAGCAGCGGGGATCGGCCGCCATCGCCTCCGCCATTTCGACCGCCGCCCGCCGATGGCCGGCGCCCATCCTGTCATCAGGGTCGATCTCGTTCTCCTCGCCATCCTGCAGCAGAATTGCTTCCAGCTTGTGAGACGACAGCAGTAGTTGCGACGCCTCCAGTTCGAACATGTCCGGCCGCTTATCTCCAGCCACTCCCATGCGTGTCAGCAATCGGAACAGAGCGAAGCGCGCCTTATCCTCCCTCTGCTTCACCAACGCAGCCGGCGCTGCGGGACTCACCGCCAGCGCGTCCGCCGCGCGCAGCATGCCATGCCCCAGTCTTCGGGCGTACCGCTCATCCGCCGGTCGCCGGGCCGAGTCGAACAGCGCCTTCCGCACCGCCTCCACCTTCATCCAACCTTTCGGATACTCCGGCTGGTGCCGCGCCAGCCAAAGCGCCGCCGCGGCCGCCACCTGTGGAGTCGCCGCCGAGGTTCCGGGACCGTCCATGTCGACAATCTTTTCGCAGCCCAGTTCCGCCCACGGCATGTTCGGCGTATAGGCCGCGAGCGCCGTGCGCATCGCCGATTTCGGTCCCCAGCTTCCCTGCATGATCCGCAGCGGCAAGCCATTGTATGGCGTCCCGTCGGCCATGACCCCGCACACCCCGATCACCCGCCTGTACCTCCCGGGAAAAACCATGTGCCGGACAGGCAGGCCGCCGAAGTTATTGCCGCCAGCGCAAACCAGCACCAGTCCCGCCTCGTAAGCTTGATTGACGGCGTCAGTCCATGCCGAGGATGGTACCCCGCCCATGCTCATCGAAAGCACATTGCAGCCGATCCGGGTCGCATACTCGAATGCCCGGGCGATGGCGCTGGTCCGGAACAGCACCACCGAGTTCGCCACCCGTAGGGGGACGATCTTCGCTCCGGGCGCCCCTCCCAGCGGCAGTCCCGCCAGCGCACCGGCATGAGGCACCCCGTCCAGCACGTTGCCCGCCAGGATCGCAAGCGTCGCAGTCCCGTGCCCGGGATAGGCCAGTAGGCCGCGCTGCGCCAGGTCCGAGGCGTCATTGGGCCGGTCCTCGTCCACGAAGTTACGCTGCCGCTCCATGTCGAGCAGTGCGGGCCGCGTAACGTGAGCCGCGTCGTACCCGGTATCGAGGTGTGCGATCGTCACCCGGTCCTGCTGCGGCACCGCCTCCCGGGCGGACCGGAGCTGCGAATACTCGTCGCCCAGAAACCACGCGAATTCGGGCCCGCCGGGAGTCAGGCCGCCGTTCCAATCCTGGTCATTGAAAGTGCATATCCCGGCGCTGTCGGCTCCGAAGGGGCTGTCCGGATCGACCAATGGTGTCGGGTTCCGGACCCGCCACTCCTGCAACAAATCCGGTTCGATTTCCATGGGCGCGTCCGACCCGGCCAGGCTCAAGCCGGACTCGATCGCTCGATAGACATAGTCCCAGGCGTTCTCCGCCTCGGCCAGCTCCTCCTCGGGCTCCACGACGTACCACTGTCCATCGTCCGGCCGCGCAAAACCGCCCTGATCAGCCGATGCGAACAGCGGCTGCGCCTTGAGCTCTTGTTTGTCGTAACCGAAACGAACCGGCAGCTCACGTCTGCGTGGACTTCTGGCAAGGAATCTGGGTTTGGCCGTGACTAACATGACATCCGAGAGCCTCTCCAATCTAATCCAGCGACGAAACTGTCGTGGCGCGGCCAAGCATATCACGGAATGCTGGAAAGGGTTCCGGCAGTCGGCCGCCCCGCTCGAGAAGCCGACTCCTGCGCGCTGAAAGCTCCTACAAATCGCTCGCGCAGCGGTCCAGTCCCGGCCACATCAACAGGAACTTCGCCCCAAACGAGCAGGGCTGCGGACCTGGTTCCCTTCCGGCGGGGATCGGCGCCGGCGCCTTCCAATTACTGCTGGTCCGCGGACAGGTAATTCTCGGCGTAATTTGCGATGAAGTCCTCGAGATCCTGGTTCCACTGCTCGAGGCCGATGTTCTCGAAAGGTTCCAGAAGGTAGTCGAGGCCCGCGCGGCGATCCGCCGGATGGTCCTTCAAATCGTCGAGCACGTGAACGAATTGCCGCCCGTCCACGCTGCGACCCTTCGGCAAGAGGCCCTTGTCCCAAACTGTCCGAAGACGGTCGAAGACCGAAGCCCGCTCCTCCAAGGTGGCCGCCACGATCCGGTGCGCCCGCCGCAGTTCGCTATGCGCGTCGGAGAGTCGTCGTTCCTGCTGCGCCCGGGATGCCTCGAGTAGCGCTTCCTCGGCTCGTTTCAACTCCAGCATCATGTCGAGGAAGTGCTTCTCGAAATGCGCGATCGACAGCAGCACCTCCAGGTTGTAAGGGTTCCGGCGGCTGAGGACGAGCTTGCCCTGAAGCGTGGCGATCGCCTCGCGGATTCGCCGGCGCATCGCCGGGGCGTCCGACAGCGCCTCCTCATACAGCCGGCTGAACCGGTCTTCGGTGATGACTTCCTCGTCATAGCCGAAGGGGAGAGCCGGCGGCGTCAGCGTCAGGTCGATTCGCATTGTGCCCCGTCCCTTGCCGGCCCAGCTTCCGTAGGAGGGTTTAAGCCTTGTGGCCGGTACTCGATCCCAGGCTTCTTCATAGAACCGCGCCCCGTCCATGAGCGTCCGGTAGACCTCCACCATGTCCTGGTTGCCCGGTCCGTAGAAGATGTCCATGAAATCGGCGATGCTCTGCTCCAGGTCCGGAGAGTCGGGTGTCCACCCATACTGCGTCACAATGGCCCATCCCGGCCAGAATGTCTCGCTGTGTAGGCCCGCGTCCCCCCACGCGGCGGCAAAAGTGCCGATCACATCGGCTTCGGTGGCGAGCGTCGCCGCCACGTTCTCCGCCGGATCCCGCAGCCGTCCCTCGATGGGACGTCCCGGATATGCCGTATCCGATGACAGTAACGCGGGGAAAAGTAGTTCACCGCCTTGCTGGGAGGAGTACACCAGCGAACTGACGCCGGCTTCGTTCAAGGCTTGGATCCAGTCCGGCGAGCTGTTCGCCCCGATCACACCATTGATCAATCCTTCCGGGAGCCTCTCGACATGCTCGGGCAGGAGCGGATACTCGACCCAGCAGAGCATCTTCCGGCCGCGAGCAGCGAGCCAATCATGCATGCGGTTGACGAATCCGGCCCAGGTCAGGCTGCGGTTTTCATCGTTAAACGGACGCTGTTCCTGACACTTGTCGCAGATGCCCGCGTAGTAGACCTCGTCGGTGGATACATGGAAATACTCGACGCCCGGCGTCGCGTCGATCATGTCCTGGTACATGTCCTCCATCAGGCGCACGGCTTCTTCGTCGCACAGGCAGGCCTGATAGTTCGACCCGTCGGCCCGGAGATGAGCAAACTCCTCGTGCTTCAGCACATAGGCCATGTGGGCCGGCGACTGTATCTGAGGAACAAGCTGGACGAAGCGCTCGAGAGCATACGCCGTCAGCTCGCGCATCTGCTCTTTTGTGTATGCGCCCGGAACGCCGATGACCGGATGGCTCGGGTATTCGTACTTGTCCTCCATCTCGAAGCCGATCGCGTTGGCCTTGAAAAAGGCGGCCCAATCGATGTAGCGTTTGAGCGTTTCCAATCGAGGCTGCTGGTGCTTGACGTCCCAGTGCACGAAGCGGAGCTCGAGCGCCGGCCAGTCAGTGATGACACCGGCGGGCAGCGTCCATCTGCCCGGGCCGTCGGCTCGCAGGAGTTGCAGCACGCTCTGCGCGCCGTAGAAAAGGCCGGCGCCGGCGTTGGCGGCGATCTCGATCTCCCCGGGTTTCATGGTGAGCCGATAGGCCTGTTCGGCCAGCGCCGGTTTCACCGCTCCACCGACCGGTTCGGATTCGAGGCGCAGCACCAGCTTGTCCGCCCCGGTCCCTTCGAATTCGAGCCCGTGAAGCTCGCTCGCACCGGAGACAAGACGTCTGGCGGCGATGTGCTCCTCGCCGGCTTCGGACACCACGTCCCATGAGCCGTCAACCGTGATGTCTCGATCGTCAAGCGTCACGCTATGGGGAGCCGGTATCAGGCTATATCCGCGGGTACGCAGATCGCGGGCAAAACCACCAGCGAAAACAACGGAGACCGACAGGAGGCCAAGGACCGCACTTTGAACGAGAACGTTAAATTTCATGAAACACCTCGGAATGCACTGTTTGGCGTCACCTGGCAACTTCATCGGCAGCAAAGAGCCACCGAAAAGGAAGGGCCGTGGCGCCGATTGATATCTCGCGGTCTGCTCTCGTGTTGAACGAGCCGCTTCATTTCCATTCAGATTATAACTATTACTTGCAAGACGAAAGGAAGTTCGGACCTTTCAGCTACAAGAAAAATCTTGACAGCGTGAACCGGCCACTGTAATCTTTTCCTCTAGCCATGATAACCTTGTTCGTAGTGCCGGAAGGGTCTCTCCTGCGGAGGTTCGCCCAGTCCAATATTTCTTTTCTCCATGCAAAAAAGTAAGCTTGGAAGAACACAGTCACATTCGAAGACCACTGGCGAATTTCGATAGCGGGCGCCAGGCAAACCGTTAGCGAAGCCGAGATGCAGTCGAAGGGAATCAATCCCGCCCACTTTCGCAGGCGTGCAATAGATCGGTACGATGGTGAGATCGCGCACGCCGACAGGAGCTTCGAACAGCTCATCGGAAAACTCGAGGAACTGGGCCTTCTCGATAACACCCTCGTGGTGGTCCTGTCGGATCACGACGAGGAGTTCTGGGATCACCGCTGGTATGCCCATGGTCACTCCCTGCATGAGGAATTGATTCGAGTCGCTGGCCCCGTGCAGTCGATAGACGTCGTTCCAACTGTCCTGGAATTACTCGGACTGGAAGCCGACGGCATCCTGCGGGGGCAGAGCGTTGTGGCCCTCCTCGAGGGCAAGCCTTTTGCACGAAGGACGCCCGTTATGTCGTCACGATTTGCCCATCCTAACCGCAGCGCGCCCGAAGTCCCGGAATACCGTACCGGAACCTTCGCCCGGTTGGACTCTGACTGGAAGTTGCTGTACCGTGACCAGGCCGCGCGGGCCGGATTCGACGAAATCGAACTGTGCGACCGGCGCCGGGACCGGCATGACTCCACCAACCTCGCGGCCGAGCATCCCGAGGTGGCCCGGGAATTCAAACAAGAGATTGAGAGCTGGACCGAAGCGCAAGAGGAGATCCGCAACGCCTTGGGTCCCCGAAGCACGAGCACTCTCGACCCGAAGACGCTGGAACGGCTCCGTTCCCTTGGCTACATCGGCCCGAAAGCCTCGCCCGAAACAGGAACAGGGGAGCCATAGTGAGGTCGAGACAAAGCATCTACCGCCATGGCAAGGTGGTCCTTTTTGCATGCCCGAGATAAAAAAAGTCGCGACCCCTCAATCTGCGGAATACAGACCGCAATTGCGCCGCGTGCTGACGCGGACCGATCTCATTCTGTATGGCCTGGTGATCCTCACTCCCACCGCGCCATACCCCGTCTTCGGCATCGTTCAGCAGTTTTCCAACGGTCATGCGCCGTTGTGCTACCTGGTGGCGATGGTCGGTATGCTGTTTACCGCCGCCAGCTACG
>CAYLSS010000184.1:0-7037 GCA_964385765.1 uncultured Solibacteraceae bacterium | reverse complement strand
GGTCCGCATCGCGTCGTTCGTCCCCAGATTAATCTCGGCATCGCGATCGACATAACGACGAAGAGCGGCAACCGATCGCTACTCGTGCCGAACATCAAGAATGCCGGGGCTCTGGATTTCGAGTCGTTTGTCAATGCCTTTGACGGTCTCATCGCACGTGCGCGGTCCGGAAAACTGGAGGTAGAGGATTTTCAGGAAACAACGGTTTCACTCACCAATCCCGGTACAGTCGGGACGGTGGGCTCGGTGCCGCGGCTGATGCCGGGGCAGGGAGCGATCATCGCCACCGGCGTGATCGACTACCCGGCTGAATACCGTGGCGTCGCCCCCGAGACGCGAACCATGATCGGGATCGGGAAAGTGATGAACGTCACCTGCACCTACGATCACCGTATCATCCAGGGTGCGGAATCGGGACAGTTTCTTGGATCCTTGCAGCGGCTGCTCGAGGGCGAGGAAGACTTCTTCGAAGAGGTGTTCGCCTCGCTCAAGATGCCTTACCATCCGATTCCCTGGGAGCAGGACCGCCAGCCGTCGATTCCGGGCGGACCGGGCGGCAGAACGGCTGAGATCGCGAAAGAAGCGTCCGTCCTTCAACTGATTAATGCCTATCGGGTCAGAGGACATCTGATCGCCGATCTCGACCCCCTCGGCGTGGAGCCCTCTTACCATCCTGAACTCGATCCGGTGAACTACGGCCTCACCCTGTGGGATTTGGACCGGGAGTTTCTGACCGGGACCCTGGGCCATCCGCTTGGCGAAGGGTCTCCTCACCGCGTGGCGACTCTGCGCGAGATTCTGGAAACGGTCCGGCAGACTTACTGCGGCAAGATCGGGTGCGAATACATGAACATCCAGCACCCGGACCAGAAGCGATGGCTCCAGCAGAGGATGGAACCCGAGGCCACCCGATGGCGGTTGGAGGACTCGCAGAGGTATCGCATACTGGAACGCCTGCTCGAAGCCGAGGAGTTCGAGCACTTCCTGGCGGCGCGATTCGTCGGGCACAAGCGCTTTTCTCTCGAAGGCGCCGAAGCGGCGGTCGTGATCTTGCACGAGCTGATCGACGCAGCCGCCGACTCCGGCATGGTAGGAGCCGTCATCGGCATGGCCCACCGCGGTCGCCTAAACGTGCTTTGCAACGTGGTCGGCAAGCCGTACACCCAGATCTTCGCCGAGTTCGAAGGCTACGCCGATCCGAACATGCCGCAAGGCTCAGGCGACGTCAAGTACCACCTGGGCGCCGCCGGCGTGCGGTACTCCACGAACGGAAACAGAATCGAGGTCTCGGTGTCGCCGAACCCCAGTCATCTGGAAGCCGTGGATCCGGTGGTCGAGGGCATCGTGCGCTCCAGGCAGGACCGTCTGGACGACCATGAACGGCGCAAATTCATTCCCATTCTCGTTCACGGTGACGCCGCGTTCGCAGGGCAGGGAGTGGTAGCCGAAACCCTCAATTTCTCGCAGTTGCATGGCTACCGGACCGGCGGCACCATCCACGTGATCATCAACAACCAGATAGGCTTCACCACCTCGCCGGAGGAGGCGCGGTCGTCGCCTTACTCCACCGATATCGCGAAGATGGTCCAGGCACCGGTCTTCCACGTGAATGGCGACGATCCCGAAGCTGTGGCCCGCGTCGTTCAAATCGCTTTCGACTATCGTCAGGAGTTCGGTAAGGACGTTGTCATCGATATGTTCTGCTACCGCAAGCACGGACATAACGAGGCTGACGATCCAAGCTATACCCAGCCGATCCTTTACCGCAAGATCAGCAATCATCCGTCCGTGGCAAAGCTTTATTCGGAAAGGCTTCTTCGAGAAGAGTCGGTTTCCGAAGAGCAGATCGAGAAGCTTCGCAAGCGGTTCAAATCCCGGCTCGAGGAAGGCTACAAGAAGGCCCAGGAGGAAGAAGCCTCATTCGAGATTCAGGACCTTGCGGCCGTGGGAGCGGAAGAGATCGCAGGCTATTGCCCGCGAACCGTGGTTTCACTTTCGACGATAGAGACAATCATCCGGAAGACCACCTCATTCCCGCCGGATTTCCGCGTCCATCCCAAGCTGGAGAGCTCTTCGAAGCGCCGCCGCCAGGTTCTCGATGGCAAACCCATCGATTGGGCGACGGCCGAGGCCATCGCCTTCGGCAGCTTGGTCCTCGATGGAACGCCGGTACGTCTGAGCGGGCAGGATAGTACACGCGGAACGTTCAGCCAGCGGCATCTTGCTTTCTTTGACTACGACGACGGCCGGGAGTACATTCCGCTGCAGCATCTAGGCCCCGATCAGGCCCGGTTCGAGCCCCTGGACAGCAGTCTCAGCGAGTATGGCGTTCTCGGTTTCGAGTTCGGCTATAGCGTCGCCGATCCCCTGACACTCGTGATGTGGGAGGCCCAGTTCGGAGACTTCAGCAACGGCGCCCAGATCATGATCGACCAGTTCATCACCTGCGCCGAGATGAAGTGGGGCCAGCCAAGCGGTCTCGTGATGTTGCTTCCTCACGGCTACGAGGGGCAGGGACCCGAGCACTCGAGCGCCCGCATTGAACGTTTCCTCGTGTTGACCGCCGAGAACAACATCCAGTTGGCGAATTGCACAACACCCGCTCAATACTTTCACCTGTTGCGCCGCCAGATGTTCGGCGGGATCGATCGAGGAGTCATTCGGAAACCGTTGGTGATCTTCACGCCCAAAAGCCTTCTCCGGCATCCGAAGGCGGTCTCGACTCTCGACGATCTGACGACCGGCGGCTTTCGCGAGATCCTGGACGATCCATCCGCCAACGCGCCGGACCGCATCGGTCGTCTGCTGCTCTGCTCCGGCAAGATCTACTATGAGCTGCTGGCCGAGCGCGCCAAGCGGGAGGCGGATAATGTGGCTATTGTGCGCATCGAACAGCTCTACCCGTTCGCTGACATCCATCTGGGTGAGGTGTTGAACCGTTATTCGGACGCCCGGGATGTGATCTGGGTCCAGGAAGAGCCTCGCAACATGGGACCGTGGCGCTTCATGCGGGAGCAAATCGAGCCATTGCTCGAATCCTCCGGCCGCTCGCTTCACTATGTGGGGCGGGTCGAGAGCGCTTCTCCCGCGACTGGTTCCCGCAAACTCCACATTGAGGAACAGACCGAGCTACTGCAAAACGCCTTCGCGGCTGAACCCGCCCCGGCCAAGCGCCGAGTGCAGGTCCGGAAAAACAGCCGGGCGTAGGCCCCCCGTTCACTCCTTGTCCGGCTTGTTTCCGGTGTCGGCCGAGGCGGCCAGATTCGGATCCCACACGACTTCTCCGACTTTCAGCAGGCTGTTGGCCTGCCGGCTCCAGACAAAGAAGGCGTCGCTGAGCCGATTAAGGTACTTCACTGCTTCGGCCGGTGCCTCCTGTTGTCCAAGGGTCGCGACCAGCCGCTCAGCGCGGCGGCACACCGTCCGGCAGGCGTGGAGTTCCGTGTTCAGCCGGCTCCCCCCCGGAAGAACGAATGATCGCAGGGGTTCGAGTTCCGCGTTCGCATCGTCGATCTCCTGCTCGAGCCTGGCCACTTCCACGTCCGTGATTCGAGGCTGCCGCGGGCCGACATCGGCCGGCAGGGTCGCCAAAACCGAGCCGAGATTGAACAACTCGTGCTGGATCCGGCGCAAGGAATCGGCGAGAGGTTTGAGCCGGGGCTCGCGGGCCGAAAGGCCCGTTGCGGTCAGGCAGGCCATGCCGACGTAGGAGTTGAGCTCGTCCACGGTTCCATAACACTCCAGGCGCAGATCGTTTTTTCCCACCTGCTGGCCGCCGACAAGTTTGGTCTGGCCGGTGTCTCCCTGTCGCGTATAGATCCGATTCAGGCCAATCGACGGATCTTTGAATGGTTTCTTGCTCACGTTCTCTTAAGGATAGTCCAAAGAGTCCTCCGCCTTCACAAAATGCTCAGGCTAAAGTCCCTGGCTTACCCCGCCGATGTCTTCCCCAGGTGTCACTATGGACGCTTTGATGTGGATGTTTCTTCCCGTGTTCACTGCGATGGGATCGGCGTTGCTGGCCTTCTTCCTGATGCAGGCCCGGCTCGAGGTCGCTGTCGCCAAGGAGCGCGAAGCTCTGTCGGAAGCCCAGGCAATCATTCGATCCAATGACAAGCTGGTCACCGCGAAAGTAAAGGCGACCGAAGAGGAGGTCCGGCGACAGTCGCTGGATAACTTCCTTGCCGACTTCCGGGTCGAAGAGCGGCACTACATGAAAGAGAGCACCTCCCTGTTTACGCAGCAGAAATCGATGGTCTTGCAGGAGCGTCTTTTCTTCCGCAACATCCCGCTGTCTGATTGGGTGACGCACGAGATGGCTGTGGAAGAGAACAGTGACATTCGCCAGTTGGCGAAGGCCTGCTCGGTCTTTTCCTCTAAGAGCGCCTCCTCTCTGCCCCGCGGGAAGAACGGTTCGCGTTTGCTGCAAGAAGCCTGATTCAAAAGACTTACGGCCGTCTGGCTTTTCAGCGTCAGCATGTAATCCTTTCCGGACAGGGCTCGTCTGGAAGAATGTACATGATGGGCGTGATGGCCAGCCCGCTGGAGGTTCGCATCCCGGCAGCCCAGTTGGTCGAGGACTTCGACAGGTGGATGGTCGCGGAGCAAAGACGCGTTTTTCTGCTCTGCTATCGCATTCTGCAGGATCGGGACGAAGCCGATAGCGCAACCCAGGATGCCTTTCTCAAAGCGTTTAAGGCACTCCGGCAACCGGCCGCAAGAGAGATTGACGAGCCCTCTAAGTGGGTGACCCGCATTGCCGTCAACACCTGCCTCGACAGACTCCGTTCCCGGAGCTGGAAGTTCTGGAAGAGTCGTCCGAGGTGGGAGGACGAGGAGATCATTCTTACCACCACGCGTTCGGTGGGTCCCTCGGCCGAGGATAATCTGTTCGCTCGAGAGATCGAGCGCCGCCTCCTTGGCGCTCTTGAGGGACTGTCTCCCAAGCAGCGGGCCGTGTTCACGCTCAAGCACTTCGAAGATCGTTCGTTGGATGAGATTGCCGAAATCCTCGGGCTCGAGGTCGGCACGGTAAAGGCGCATATGGCCAGGGCGTTGGCCAAACTACGAAGTCTTCTTCGAGACCTATATATTGGAGGTACGAGACTGGACAGCGCGCCCGGAGGAAAGTCATGAGCAAGCATTGGAGTGACGAAGACCTCATCAACAGCATGTACGGGATCGGTCCGGAGGATTCTCACCTGACCGGCTGCGAGGACTGCCGCAGTCGTTGGCTTCGAATTCAGGCCCGGCGGAGGGAAGCACTGCGATCGGTCGAGATACCTCCCAGCCTGCTGGGCGCGCAACGGGAGGCGATTCGCAACCGAGTGGCCGGACGATCCGCCCGGGGCTGGACCTTCCGCGTGTCCCCCGTTTTCGCGGTACTGGCGCTTGTCATTCTGAGCGTAATCCTGACAAGACCTGTTCCCGAGCCGCCAACCATCGCTCAGAACCTGACGCAGCAGCAGCCGAAAAATGACGAGTTCTTTACCGAAGTCTATTCGATGGTCGAAAGCCCCGAGCCTTGGGCGACAGAGGCGATGTATGGCTTGTTTGAGGAGTAGGAGATGCGCGCGCTGATAGTATTCTTGTTGTTTACCGGCATGGCCATGGCACAGCCGGCGCGTCCCTTCTTCCCGTGGTGGGAGAGCCGGTTCGCCGATGACGTCGATCTTGACGAGCAGCAGCGCCGACGGATCCGCGAGATACAACGCCAGTACCGGGACAAGATGATCGACCAGCGAGCTGCACTCGAAAAAGCCGAAGCGCGCCTCGAAGATTTGTTTGCCGCCCGAGAGATCGATGAATCCGCCGCCCGAGCCGCCGTCGATGAGCTCATCGCGGCCCGAAGCGCCATTACCCGCTCTCTGACCGAGATGAGCATCGAGCTGCGCCGGCTTCTTACGCTGGAACAATGGCAGGAACTCCAAGAGAAACGCATGGAGCGACGCGAACTCCTGTGGCGTGGCGGTCCATCCCGTCGAGGGCGCCCCCCACGTGGCGGTGACGCTGCCCCTCCTCCTCCGCACGTCCCGGATCCGCACGAAGACCGCCCGTTCTAGCAAAACTGCTGATTCTTTCCATGTTGCTGCTGCATCTCATGGAGCAAGCAGTAGTTTGGCGGCCGCCAACTGTTACAATACTGACAACGAGGCATCCCGATATGTTGGGCATTCAGACAGTCAGTGACGAGATTCTCGACCTGAAGCGGAGCCGGCGCGCAATCTTGCTCGCTCACCACTATCAGGAATCCGAGCTTCAGGAAATCGCCGACGTCATTGGAGACAGTCTCGAGTTGGCACGGAAGGCACGCGACTACGAAGGTGACGTGATCGCCTTCTGCGGTGTCTGGTTCATGGCTGAAACCGCCAAGATCCTCAACCCGGAGCGGACCGTTGTCGTTCCGGACCGGGAAGCAGGGTGCAGCCTGGTGGATTGCTGTCCGGCTAGCCAGTTGCGCGCCTACCGCAATCGCTACCCGGATCACGTCATCGTCAGCTACATTAATACATCCGCCGAGGTAAAGGCCGAGAGTGACATCCTCTGCACGTCGCGAAACGCGGTCGATGTCGTCAACTCCATCCCGTCTGACAAGACGGTGCTGTTCGTGCCTGATCGCAACCTGGGCAACTACGTCAAGCGCCAGACCGGCCGCGAAAACATGAAGGTGTGGCAGGGCGCCTGTGTCGTCCACGCCACTTTCTCCGGACGCCGGCTTGCCGCCGTCCGCAGCGAGCACCCCGAAGCGCTCGTCGCCGCTCACCCCGAGAGCCCGCAGGATGCTCTGATCCAGGCCGACTTCATCGGGTCGACCTCAGCGATCATCAAGTGGTGCGCCGAGCATCCCGGACGGGAATTCATCGTTGTCACCGAGAGTGGCGTCAATTTCTCACTGCAACGGATGGCGCCCGAGAAGCAATTCTATTTCGTGAACAACGAGAACTGTAATTGCAGTGAGTGCCCCTACATGAAGCGCAACACTCTCGAGAAGCTGCGCGACTGTCTGGCGGACCTGAACCCCAAAGTCGAACTCCCCG